>JAUZQT010000030.1 GCA_030950825.1 Mariprofundaceae bacterium
TGCTTCCCTAGCTGGATACCTCGGTCGAAAACATGACGGCCCACCTGGGCATCAGGTAATATGGAATGGTTACGCATATCTGCAATTAATGTGTGACGGGTACTTGTTGGCGGTAAGGGATGATATTGAGTAGTAAGAATATTTATGGCTAAAGGGCAGGGCTATCTGACACCTATCCGAAAAGTGAAACTTTATGCAAACTGCCCTGCACAATAACCCGATGCCCAAGCCCATTGAAAATTAAAACCACCCAGATGCCCCGTGACATCCACCACTTCACCCACAAAATACAAGCCTGGCACATCCCTAGCCTGCATGGTTTTGGAAGATAAACAGGCGGTGTCCACACCACCAAGAGTGACTTCTGCGGTACGGTAACCTTCTGTTCCAGCTGGTTTCAACGGCCAAGCATGTAATTGCTGCGCAATATCATTCAAGTCCATTTCAGACAACTGTTGTAAGGCTTTATCTGGCATATAAGCCTCGCACCAATGTGCGACCAAACGCTTGGGCAACAGCTCGGCCAATACAGTCCTTAATTGTTGTTTACCACGTACTTGGCGTTGCTCCAGTAAGTAACTGCGAATATCCAAATCTGGCAGTAGGTTGATGTGTGCCGTCGTACCTGCTTGCCAATACGAGGATACTTGCAATATGGCTGGCCCACTTATACCTCGATGTGTAAACAACATCGCTTCGCGAAATTCTTTGCCCGCACAGCTTGCGATAACAGGCAAGGAGATACCAGCCAGAGATTTTAATGATTCATGCAGTTTTCCAGTTAAACGAAAAGGCACAAGGGCGGCTTCTGTCGCAATCATATTCAAGCCAAACTGGCGTGCCAACTGATGCCCAAAGCCTGTCGCACCCATTTTAGGAATGGATAAACCACCCGTTGCAACCACCAACGATGCGCACGAAAAAACACCCTTTTCGCTTATCACTTCAAAAGCTTCATGTTTGACCACACGATCAATACGATCAATATGGCACTGCAATTGAATGTTTACACCATGTTTTGAGCATGTTTCGAGCAGCATTGCCACAACTTGTTTTGCTGATCCATCACAAAATAGCTGCCCATGCTCACGCTCATGCCAAGCAATGCCATAATCTTCAAACATCGCCAACGTGTCATACTGGGTAAAGCGAGCCAATGCGGATTTACAAAAGTGCGCGTTTTGCGACAGAAAATCATCTGCACTGGTATATAAGTTGGTAAAATTACAACGCCCACCGCCTGAAATAAGAATTTTCTTAGCCGCTTTTTCCGCATGATCAACCACCAACACCCGCTTTCCACGCTTGCCAGCTTCGGCTGCACACATCAAACCAGCTGCTCCAGCACCCAATACAATAACATCATAACCTATATGGTCATTTATTTTGGCGTCCAAGACCAATCCTCTAAATCAGGCATTAAATCACGGCCTTTCTCAGCTACATCCTCCCAAACAAAAGGACGTTTGGTTCGCAATAAAAACAAGCCCGTTCGCAGCAAGCGCGTCAGTTCAATGGATGGCTCATCTGATTCGGCCAAAATTGTTAATGATAATATATAAATATTCAAATCGAACGGATCGTATTTAAAGGCTCTATGCATAATTTCCATCATATCCTGATGCCTGCCAAAGCGGTGGCAGTTATAGGCCTTATTCAATTCTGAAAAATCAAATACTACTTCTGCTTGCAACGACTTCCGGCGCACGCTCTGGCGGCGTTTTAGTTGACTGCGGTCGTTTTTTTTCTTGATGGATTTAGCTATCAAGGCATGATTATTTTTTTGTGCTGCTTGCCTCATAACAAGCTTTTTTGGTCGATTCTCCTGCTGGTTTTTAAAGTGCCCAATAAACCAACCCAAACATAAGGCCAACAAAACAGCCGGCAATAAAAGCAGCCACCAAAGGTGAAATACCGATGATTTCGTGTATTCATCTTGTTTAACATGTGGCAAGTCAATTGGCATATGCTTTTCAGTCAGTGATGCCCGCTTTATCTCGCGCGGCAAAAAAGATCCGTCCGCAGGGGCAGCAGTATTTTTTAAGCTCTGGGCAGCGCTGGCACTTTGTTGACTCACTGGAATACGCTCATCCAGCAGCAGCTCCATAGCATGCAGCGGCGATGAAAGCATGAGTAAACACAGCAGGCGATAAATAAAAAACATAAGTGTTCCAAACATGCGTGCACACTACAGCGATTCAATCAATTCACTACCAGCTCGGTGAATAATTCAGTTTGCTGAATTTTGGGTTATAAAATATACCGCGACAAATCTTCACTTTCAGCAATGTCCCCCAACTGTTGCTGAACATAGCTTGCATCAATATTGAGTGTAATACCATCACAATCAGAGGCATTAAAGCTGATGTCTTCCAGCACATGTTCGAGCAAAGTATGCAGGCGACGGGCACCAATATTTTCTGTTTTATCATTCACCTGCACTGCAATGCGAGCCATTTCAGCAATGCCATCATCCAAAAATATAAGTTTCACGTCCTCAGTTGCCAGAAGCAGGGTATATTGCTTGCTTAATGCCGCTTCTGGCTCGACAAGAATGCGGCGGAAGTCATTTTCCGTTAAAGCATCGAGATTGACACGAATCGGGAAACGCCCCTGCAATTCTGGGATCAAATCCGAAGGCCGAGAAAGATGAAACGCACCTGAAGCAATAAACAGGATATGGTCGGTTTTTACAGTGCCATGCCGGGTATTAACGCTGGTGCCTTCAACCAAGGGCAATAAATCGCGCTGCACCCCTTCACGAGAAACATTGCCATCCTTTCCTTCACGGTGCGTAATTTTATCCATCTCATCCAGAAAAACGATGCCCGAATTTTCACTGCGCTCGATAGCCTCTTCTTTGACTCGATCCATATCCAATAAATCATCGGCTTCCTGCTGCTTGAGCACTTGCCGCGCATCACGTACGCTCATACGTTTTTTCTTTTTCTGACCACCCATTAAGCCACTCAGCATATCTTGGATATTATGATCCATATCCTCATGCCCTTGCTGCGGAAAAATCTGCAATGATGCCGCTTGGGATGCTTCATGTACTTCGATCTCTACTTGTCGATCATCAAGGCTTCCCAAACGCAATTTATGGCGCATCTTTTCGCGTGTTGTGCGCTGAGCTGACTGGCGATCAGTATCAACGGGCGCATTGGGCTCAACCGAATGGGGAATAAGGATATTCAACAGATGCTCTTCAGCAGCAGAGTCAGCCTTTTTTTCAACAAGGATAAGATGCTCTTCGCGCACCATCTTAATCGCCGTATCCAGCAAATCACGGACAATAGACTCCACATCACGCCCGACATAACCCACTTCAGTATATTTGGTTGCCTCAACTTTTACAAAGGGCGCACTGACAAGCCTAGCAAGGCGACGGGCAATTTCAGTTTTTCCAACACCTGTGGGGCCAATCATTAAAATATTCTTCGGGGTGATTTCTTCACGCATCGGCGAATTTACTTGCTGCCTGCGCCAACGGTTGCGCAGGGCTACGGCAACAGCCCGTTTGGCATCACCTTGACCAATAATATAACGATCCAGTTCTGCGACAATTTGAGGTGGGGTTAAAGTGTCATTCACGATGTTTTCTCCAATGATTCAATAGTGAAGGATGTGTTGGTATAGATACAGGTTTCAGCTGCAATGATCATAGCAAATTCAGCAATATCACTGGCGCAGTGATCACTATGGCGCAGCAAGGCCGTGGCTGCAGACTTAACATAAGCACCGCCCGAACCAATCGAAGCCACGCCTTCATCAGGCTCCAATACATCGCCATTTCCCGATATAATGAGTGTCCTATCAGCATCAGCAACAATCATCATGGCCTCAAGTTTTTTCAGATATTTATCAGTACGCCATTGTTTGGCTAGGCCAACCGCTGCACGGGTTAAGTTGCCACCATGTTCATCCAACTTGGCTTCAAACATTTCAAAAAGACACATGGCATCAGCCGTTGAGCCTGCAAAGCCAATAAGAATCTTTCCATCACGAACTTTACGAACCTTACGTGCACCGTGCTTCATCACGGTATCACCCAGCGTAACTTGTCCGTCACCAGCAACTGTGACATCACTTCCTCGACGAACACAGCAAATAGTTGTGCCGCGCATATTAATGGATGACATAGATAAAAACTCCTTAAGCCCTAACGCTGATAAATAAATTCATTTATTAATGAGTCACTTGCAAAACTCTGGGTGGATGCGTGACAATCCCGAATTATTGTCGATGAATGAAGAATATCCAAGTGCATATCAACAAACATAAAAAGATGTTGACGAATAAATGCTTGCTCGCTAATGTGCGGCGCCTTCCGTTGGAAGAGATTGAATCATGTCGGGGCGTAGCGCAGCCTGGTAGCGCATCTGGTTTGGGACCAGAGGGTCGGGTGTTCGAATCACCCCGCCCCGACCATTCATTCAAGTTTCAACCTGCTGCGATGATCGGCGCCTGTAGCTCAGTTGGATAGAGCAACGGACTTCTAATCCGTAGGCCGCAGGTTCGAATCCTGCCAGGCGCACCAGCGGGAAGCGTTTTTTATCAATTTATGGTGGACGTAGCTCAATTGGTAGAGCCACGGCTTGTGATGCCGGTGGTTGAGGGTTCGAGTCCCTTCGTCCACCCCATTAAATTTTAACCATTGGGATGTTAGCTCAGTTGGTAGAGCAGCGGACTCTTAATCCGCGGGCCCGGGGTTCGGATCCCCGACATCCCACCATTAAATCAAGCACTTACAGGAAACTGTGGGTGCTTTTTTATTTTAAAATAACCAAAACCATTGAAACAAAAGGAATTGAAATGTTGTATCACTTTTCATTTTTATGTTTCAATTTCTGTAATG
>JAUZQT010000031.1 GCA_030950825.1 Mariprofundaceae bacterium
AACCTTTTAGCATGATAAGTTCATTGGCTTCGACAAGCTCAGCCACCATGAAAAGATCAAGGCATTGCAACTCAGAAAAGGAAGTATTGTTGTGGTAAGTGAGCGTGTGGTGGCTGAGCTTGTGGTGGCTGAGCTTGTCGAAGCCTTGAACGGTTCTGCTTTGGGGGAGGGGATAGATTGAATGATACGCAACACACCTTTTGTATCAGCACAATCCGTAAGCCTTTGTTTGCCATCGGGTGACGGCATTTTCAACTGTCGACAAACTGTCGACGGTTCAAAGCCCTCTTCACCTTTGACCCGTATTTTCATTTTATACCAATAATCACGCGGGTTGGCGGAATCCGTCAACACCGCAATCACATCAATCACAGAAAAATACCATTGCTCTTGCGCATCATCCCAATGCGAGCGAATGCTTTGCTGTTGAAATAGCTTGATTTTACTTTCTTTCATACAAAACCTTTCCTACCCTCTGAATATGCTCCAACAAGTCTGTGGACTCAATCTCTTTCAAAATAGAAACATCAAAACTGTAGGGCAGATCGGATGCATCAAACATTTCCATGAGAGGGTAAACACTGTTGTTCAGTGTTAAGTTTTCACCGATCAGGGTAATATCAATATCCGAACCCTTGCGGTAATTGCCCTTGGCGCGTGAACCATAAAGAACGACTTTTTCAATCGTTGCTAATACGCTAAAAGCTTGGTTTATTGTTGTCATGGTCTTATCGTTTAAGCCATACATTACACTACCTTGCTTTGCAGTGCTTGCATGGTTTTCAACAGTGTCTGAAAGGCTTGAAAATATACATGCAAAATATCCGCATGAATTTTTTCAGCCGTACTTTCATTATACGTGTGAACACTTAACTGCCTTGTGCGGATGGATTGCATAAAAACATCACCTTGCTCAATCAAGCCACGCTTAAATGCCAAACGAAAGGCATCACGACTGCCATGAATATCGTTGTCCCCCATAAATTCAAAGTAGTCCTTCAGCGTTAACCATGCCTGCTCATGCACCAGTTCAAAAGCCTTGATCAGACCCTGTTCTTCCAGCTTGGAGAGGCTTCTTGTGTGATTAAGTTCAATGGCTTCTGATAAATTAGCCAATGCTTTTTCAAAACTATTGAGCCGTTGAATCCAACGTATATCACTTGCTTGTTGATTCATAATAATGATTTTACTTTGGCTAAAATGATAGCCGTTTCTTTATCCAAGGTTTCCATCTCTGCCAAAATATCTTGCGGGCTACGCAATGGTGCTTCTTCGGGTGTGTTTGGGTTTTTTACGCTTAAGTCGCAGGTGTCATCTTCGACCCCTTCGACAAGCTCAGAGCGGCGCAGCTCAGATACCGATACATTCCATGATTGCTCAGTTTCAGGCCCTTCGACAAGCTCAGGGCACCACCCTTTATTTTCGGAGGCTGAGGCTCTCGAAGCCTGTAGCTCCACAAACTCCGCCATATCCTTATCATTGAGTGGGTTGGTTTTACCCATATTGCGACCAGGATTAAGCTGGTAGTACCACGTCTTTTTGGTGGCTTCTCCTTTTTGGAAGAATAACACCACCGTTTTTACACCCGCACCCAAGAATGTGCCGCTGGGCATATCCAGCACGGTATGCAGATTGCAGGTATCAAGCAGGTGTTTACGCAGGCTTACCGAAGCATTATCGGTGTTGCTCAAGAAAGTGTTTTTGATAACAATGGCAGCTCTGCCGCCAGCTTTGAGGGATTTGATGAAATGTTGCAGGAATAAAAAGGCAGTTTCACCCGTTTTAATCGGGAAGTTTTGCTGCACCTCTTTATGCTCACCCCCACCAAAGGGCGGATTGGCAAGAATCACATGGTAACGGTCTTTTTCCTGAATATCGCGGATGTTTTCGCCAAGGGTGTTGGTATGGATAATATTGGGTGCTTCAATGCCGTGTAAAATCATATTCATAATGCCAATCACATAAGCGAGGTTCTTCTTCTCTTTACCGTAGAAGGTTTTCTCTTGAATCGTTTTAAGATTAGCTGTGGTTTTCTCCATGCGCTCAGCCATATATTCATAGGCTTCGCACAAGAAACCACATGAGCCTGCCGCACCGTCATAGACCTTCTCACCCATTTGCGGATCAATCACTGCAATCATGGCGCGAATAAGCGGGCGTGGGGTGTAATACTGACCGCCATTGCGACCTGCATTGCCCATGTTCTTAATCTTGGTTTCGTAAAGGTGGCTTAGTTCGTGTTTATCTTTGGTGGAACGAAACGGTAGCTCATCGGCCAGCTCTAAAATGTCACGCAGGCTATAACCTGTTTGAATCTTATTTTTCAGCTCGGAAAAGATTTCACCGATTTTATATTCAATGGTTTGGGCATGATCGGCAGAATGTTTAAACGCTGCCAAGTGTGGGAACAGCTTATGATCAACAAACTCAATCAAATCAGGGCCTGTCATGGCTTTGTGATGATCCAGTTCGACTTCGCTCACTGACCCATTTTTTAACCTTTTGGGCATTGCCCAAGTTGACCAACGGTATGGTTCATCAAGGATATATTGATATTCTAGCCCCTGAAGCTCGGCTTCATCAGCTTTATCTTTCTCCAATTCATCGAGATAGCGCAGGAACATCACCCATGATGTCTGCCCAATATAATCCAGCTCACTGTCTGCGCCTGCATCTTTATGCAGAACACTGTCGATATTCTTAAATGTTTGTTCGAACATATTTATTTTACCGCAGCCTCCATATTATCTAAATTCCTGCTCTCATCCTTTAAACGAAGCTGTTAAATCAATCACAATCGTAACTATTCAGCTCACCATCAAATTTGCCTGTCTATCCATTTAAGCATCCACTTGTTTCGTCATCCTCAAGTGCTTTTATTGAGGATCCATGATAAGCACGCCCATCTTATAATGGATTCCCAATAAAAGCCTTTGGGAATGACGTTTTTTATGATTTTCAGAACTTTTTTCAAAATGGACTCCTCAACCAGAATTATTTAGGGTTATATTCTACATTGATTATTGGGCTACCCACTAAGGATTTAAAAGAGCCATAAATTTAAAAAAAATAACCCTACAAGAAGTACCCTTAAACTTCCTTCAATATCATGTAAATCAAGCTTTCAG
>JAUZQT010000032.1 GCA_030950825.1 Mariprofundaceae bacterium
TGTCAATGACGACAACATTACCAGATTGGGAGGTCGTATAACTCTTATTCCCTTCAAAATTTTCAGATTTAAGCGTAAAGTCCACGGCACTGGCATTGGTCACTTCGATGCAAACATTCTTCGATATACGAGCCCCTGGAAGGTTCGGGATAGCTGCCAAAACACCCGTAATTGCTGCCAAATCCAAATAAACCTGCTGGTCAACATAGTAGGCTTCTTCAGCCGTTGCAAGATTGCGCATATCTGAAACAGCCGAAGCGTTAAATGTATTGGTGCGATAGCTGGCAAATGCAGGAATCGCAATCGCCGCTAAAATACCAATGATTGCAACAACAACCATGAGTTCAATGAGTGTAAATCCCCTTTCTGCATTCCCTTGACGCATAACAAATAATCCTCAGCCGTTTTTATAGCCTACCCTTTTATAAATTAATAGCATTTCACCAGTGGCAATCATGCTCACTTTCAAACATCGTAAAATGTACCACCCAAGCACAAAAACTGTCAACCAGCATTGATCAACCGCACTCAAATTCTCTCAAGCACCTCATTGTGAATGACAATTTCATGGCGATCGCGTACCGTTGATATCCAGCGTGCAAAGCGTACCGCACCTTTGGCTTTTGCCGCTTCCAAAGCAATCGCTGCTTTTTCTTCTTCAAAGACCGCATCATCACCCGCTATGGCTTCAACAACATATACCAGTGCTAAACCGCGCGAAGTCACGACGGCTTTACCAGCCCACTGGCCTACCCCTGTGTTAAAAGCAGCTGCAATAATATCAGCAGTTAACCAATTCGCATAATCACCCGCACCATTTCGGCGCACGGGCTTTGAAATAAATTTGGCATAACCACCTTTTTGCGCAAGCTCATCGGGCGATAATTCAGCAGCCTCGGCAATCAATGATTTGGCAAGCGCCGCCGCTTTATCTTTGGCTGCATCACTGCGAGCATCCTCATAAACTTCAACGCGCACATCATTGAGTGCCAATAGCTCAGGTTCAATCCGCTGCATGGATTCAATGGCCATAAAACGCCCATCATCCAGCTCAATAATATCAATGCTATCACCAGGAATCGTTGCAAAAGCGCGTTTAAGCAGAGTCTGATCGCTGCCAAGCAATGCATCAGTCAGTGCCTGGTCTCTATCAATGGCTTCTGTTTCGTAAACGGCTAAGCCTAGGCTATTAGCAGCAATCTTGAGGGAGTCCTCCATACCTAGGGCATTATCCAAATCTTGTGATAATTCGTAGGCTTCATCTCGGGCTTTTTCCAGTACTAAAGTTTGCAATAGTGCATCATGCACTTCACTCAGTGGCTTACTAATACCATCAACAGTCCATACAGACTTGCGCGTTTCATAAGCTGCTGCGACCTCTTCTTCATCAATACGAAGATCCTTGGCAAGCTCCACGGGATTAATTTCTACAATATTAACGCGAACTTTTAGTTTAGAGTGGTAATTTTGTGTATGATTATCATACCAACGCTGCGCGGCTTTATCATCAACTTTTATATCATCCATAAGGTTTTCAGGATCAATCATCAATGCTGCAATGGTGCGTTGCGAAAATTCACGTTCAAATTGCGCACGAACCTCGGCATCACTCACTTGTGCAGAATCCACAATAGCCCTTTGCAAAGCGTCAATCATCAAGTTAACACGTGTTTCTGCTTCATAATCTCGAGGGGTGGCAAAGCCCATATTACGGGTGAACGTGTGATAACGCTGAGAATCAAAGACACCCGCTTGCTGAAATGTCGGGTTGTTTTGCACATACGAAAGCAAGGCTACATCCGATGCAACAAGCCCCATACGAGCCGCTTCATCAAGCATTAGCTGACGGTTAATCATGGTTTGAAGTGTGCTGTCTTTTACACCCAATTGCTCAACCAGTGTTTTTGAAAACTGCTGCCCCAACATGGCACGGTAGCTATTGAGTTGCCGATCATAGCTTTGTGAGAAGCTTCGATCACTGATCGGTTTGCCATCCACTTCTGCGACATAAGCAACACGATTCCCTGTAAAATAGTCACCCACACCCCACAAGCCAAAGGAGAGCGCTATACCCCCAAGAATGACCTTGGCAATCCATGATTGTGCCTGGTTACGCATAATTTCAAGCATTGATAATCCCCGTTCCATTGTTTTAATAAATTAAAAAGTCTTCCAAAATGAAACGAAATGCTACTCAAGGAATATTTGGCAAGCAAGGTGATTGTCACAGATGCTTGTCACGGGCGGGTAATAAAGTGCATTGAATATATACATGATGTGATCTGTATCGCTTGTCTTTCATGGCAAAGCATCTATACCTGCACAATGGACGTATTACAAAAGTTGATTCATCAGTGTCACCAAGGTGCTGACCGAGTGGGGATATACTTCTTAAAGATATTACTGAGTATTCATCGGTTTTTACACATTTTCATATCTGTATTACAGGTTTTCTTACCCATGCGTTGGCTCTATCGCCCAGCCGTTATGAATGTCATCATCCGCCAAATTTACTTTACAGGTGTTCAAAGTCTGCCATGGATTCTGCTTATTTCTTTAGGAACAGGGGCGCTTACCGTTTATGCCATTGTGGATTTCTCTCGCCGTGTACAAGACTTATCACTGATTGGAAGCTTGATTAATGGCATACTGGTACAAGAAATGGCTCCTTTCTTGGTCGCTTTTTTCTTGCTGGCACGCTCTGGCGTAGCCGTGGTCACAGAAGTGGGTCATATGCGGGCACGTGGAGAGGAAGCGCTATTACGAAGTCTCGGCATATCAGCTTATGAGTATTTATATATGCCAAGGGTTCTGGCATTTTCTTTATGCGGCATGGTATTAACCTTTATTTTTGTTGTCGTTTCAATATGGGTTGGCGGCTTGGTTGTATTTTGGACAAACACACTGAATTTCAATGCCTTTTTATTTGAAGTGCAGCGAGGAACTGATCTTAAGGAGATTTTAAGCATGGTCATTAAGGGGATGTTTTACCCCATGTTATCATGCGTGATTCTTTTGGATCAGGGAAGCCTAGTCGGCGATGATCCGAATCAAATTCCCATACGTGCGACCCACGGGGTGCTAGGAGCCTTATTATTGATACTATTTCTGGATATCCTGTGGGTGATCATATGGAATCTCTAAGCGATGCACTGCATTGGAGCCTTATTCCAATATATGACCAAAACGTGCCTGCAGACCATATATGTCGTGGCAGACATATCCGTTTGATCATGAATAGCCGAATGCAATATATGTTATTAAAGCATTTCTTTCCAGATCACGAATCCAGTGATCATTATGTATGGCTGACGCATGAAAAAAAGAACTCAGCCGCTGGAGGCGCACTATTTTGCAGGCATGTTGGTAGCATGATCCGCCGTCGGGGTTTGTTAGCAAACCTAAGTATTCGCGAAAATTTATTATTGCCTTTTTTGTATGCTGAAGGTGGAAAATCTTTAGAAAAGGCTGAACATGAAGTAACTGAGGTGGCTGAATCCCTTGGTTTAAGCGCGTTACTTTATGAGCAAGCAGGGGAGCGATCTGCTTATACCCATGCTTTGGTCAGCTTGGGGCGCTGCATACTCAAAAAATCCAGTGTCATTATAATGCAAGAGGTTCACATGGGAATGCCTCCTGAACGTTTGCAAATATTTCATCATAAGGTCAAACAAACCATTCAATGCCTAGGCTCAGGAGTATTGTACTTAACATCATTTCAGGATGAGGGCTCAGGGTTAGAATTTTCACAGACACATGAAATAAAATGCGATAATGTGCCCGATATGAGTGGTATATGGTAGATTCTTTAAATTTTGTATCAAGCATCAAACGCCAAGTTGGCTGGTTTGTGATACTCGGCATTGGCGTGCTTATTTTAGTCATACTTATTGCCAGTATGCGCAGCCATGTCTTTGCCAAAAAGTTTTATCTATTTGTAGCGCCTCCCTCTGCCAGTATGTTCTATGAAGGCCAGACCGTAAAATTTCAAGGTTTTGGCATTGGTAATATTGACCGAATATCCTTACAGGATGAAGGGCAGGTGCGCGTTTCTTTGCGTTTGCTGGAGCGTTATCGCCCCATGGTACATCAAGGTGCCGTCGTTCAATTAATGAAAGAAGGACTGCTAGGAGAGCAAATTCTAATACTGACCCAGGGTGATACCAGCAAACCCATGCTAAATGATGGTGCGATATTGGCGTATGAAGAAGAAGCTTCACTCAAGCAGCTCATCACATCATTAAAGCCTGGTGTTATAAATGCCAATATATTATTAAAAGAGTTGGCAACGCTGTCATTATGGATGAATGATCCTTACAGTGATTTGCGAGTAAGCATGGCTGGTTTACGAGAAATAAGCGAGTCTGTTCAAGGTGAAAATGTGCATTTGGCGATGCAAAGCTTAACGAATACCTTACAAAAACTTGATGCTATTGTGGCTGATTTAGATGAACAGAAGCTTCCCATGCAATTGGCCGATACACTGCGTAGGGGTACGTCAATTTTAAAAAACATTGAACCCCTTTCTAAAGCCCTTGCTTCCGATGGCGTTGAAACCATACAACGCAGCAATGATTTATTAAAGCATGTCAATGAGCTTTCGGCTTCCATGACCGTGATTACCACAGACCTATCAGAAGTATCACCAGAATTGACTGCTGTGGCACGAGATTCCCGTGCTACATTGAAAGAAATGAGGGCGTTGTTATTAAAATTACAAAATACATGGTTGGTGGCTGGTAGCTCTCCTAAAAAGAAGCCAAAAAAGCTTGAAACAGCACCACCAGTATTGAACCTGCAACCATGACACGCCGTTTTATCACCATCGTCTTATTTGTTACATGGCTGTCAGCATGTGCTAGTGGCCATAAAACAAATATGCCGACAATTGAAAACCCTTATCTACAACATTTGCATGATTTTACCCATGTCGGTGTCGAAGCCATGCAGCAAGAGAAATGGCCTGTCGCCATTCAGGTATTTGAGAAGGCCTTAAACATGGCAAAACTCATCAATGAGCCCGCAACATTGATTCGTTCTTGGTATAATGTATCCATGGCCTATAAGGCCGCATCTAAGATGCAAAAGGCAGAAGCCAGCTTGCAACAGACATTATCTTTGGCACAACTACATCACGTATTGGCTGATGAGATAAGGGCGAAACTACAATTAAATTTGATTCATTTTGCACAAGATCGCCAGTTCGAGGAAGTACCCGCACTCCCTACTGGCCTTGCTGCCGATATATATTTGATGGCTGGCAAGTTGGCCTATCTACAACACCATGAACAGCACTCTAAGCAACGCTATGCCCTAGCTATCCGCGCCAGTGGTGAAGACCGCGTTGGTTTATCATCACAGGCAAAAGCCTTACTGGGCTTGGCGCAACTGGCGAAAAGAGAAACAGACGCGCAACTGGCTAAAAACTACGCTTTAAAGGTATTGCGTATTTGTCATCAAATCGGCGAGCCAAGACTGTCAGCACATGCTTCTTTATTATTGGCAGGCCTTCCTCATGGGCTATCACAGCAAGAAGCTTTGGATTATGCTCGGCGTGCAAAGAATATTTATGTGCTTTTGCATGACAAGTATGGGCAAAAAAAAGCTGAAATGTTATTGCAAAAATTGATTAAAAGTAGCCAAATATTCAGATAAATAAATTGGACTCATTTGTTTCATGTTAAATAAATATAGGAACCCTGCTATGCAAAAACTATTTAAGCCATTACTTGCAACCGAATCACCTAACTATGTGAGAGCTATTGATGTTGATACTGTCATTGCCACTGACATAGGCAGACGCAAAGAACAACAAGACGCTGCTGCACATTTCTTGTTGCATCGTGGTCATGCCTCTCTCGCTGTGGTGGCAGATGGCATGGGTGGTTTTGGTGGAGGGGGACTCGCCAGTCAGCTATTGGTAGAGGCATGCGCCCAATTTGCCAGAGAATATGCTTATCAAAAAGTAAGCAACCCTTACAATATGCTACAACAAATAATGAAAGCGGCGCATCATGCGATGCACGATGCTGCAACAGATCACTCCTTCCGCCCTCATGCTACATGTGCCTTGCTTTACCTTGATCAGAACTGCGCACACTGGGCGCATATCGGGGATTGCAGGGTCTACCAATGGAATGGTGCCTCTATCAAACACACCAAGGATCACTCTATTGTGCAAAAGCTATTTGATGAAGGGAAGATTAGAGCCGATGAAATGGCCAAGCACCCTGAGCAACACAAAGTATTACGTGCACTTGGAATGAAAGTTGATATCCCAAAGTTTGATTACGGTTGTTGTCATTCTACCAATGGTTTTACTTTTTTATTGTGCTCTGATGGCTTCTGGGGCAACCTTTCGCATGATGAAGTTTCTTCTTTGATGCAGGCGGCAGATCTAAAAAAATCGTTAAGTGAGCGCATATTACTAGCGAAATCTCAAGCGGATGCACACTGCGATAATATAACAGCTCTGCTTTGCCGAAGTGTCGCTGATGATGATGATGATGATGATGACAACGAAGTGATTTCTATCGTGCCTAATTAATGAACGCCTGGGAGGTTTGAAGATGATATGGAACGTGATAGATAAAATCTCTGCTAAAACAAAGAATAATCGCATTGGCAATCTGAACCTGAGTGACGTAGGGGTTCCCGAAAACGATCAAATCGGCATGCTTGCGATTTCCTATGATTCTAAGGATCTGCCTTCTCTGATTAACGGTTTGCCCGATACTCTTAAAAAAGTATTATTGGTTGATGATCCCTTCTACAATGGTAAACCCTATTTCGGCAAACATCTTCATCACCTGCATATTGTATTAACGCTGGATGATTATAAAGCCATATTGCGCCAAGAGGAGAATGGATTAAATGGCAGGGTGCGCATCATTGATGCGCTAACGAGGCTCTACAATAAGGGCTGCAAATCAGGCTTATTCAACCCTGTGCAACAGGATGCCGAGCTGCGCGTCTGCATCAATCGAAACGGTGCAGAGAAGAATCCATCATATCCCAGATTGAAGAATGGCTGCATGTTGCTTGTTGCACGGCCAAATATTTATATTCACAAAAAGGGTGCAGAGAAATACAGCGCAAAACTGACCGTAAAAGAGGCGTGCGAAACACAGACAAAAAGCACCCTTCTTTTTCCCGGACAGATACAGTGCAGTGTCGGCAGCAGTTACTGGGATAATATCTGTCTTGCATCCTCCACCTCTATTCCTCCTCTCTTCTTTGCATTCAAGGCGCACAGTGGCTCCTTCATCGAAGATCTGACCCGCGATGAAGATGTGCATCCGAACATGCTTTTTGTTGTTGGCTTGCGCAGATTCGGCAAAGAGCTAAATAAGCATGACTACTGGCTTCGTGGCGCACGAATTAAAGGTAGTGATGAAATAGGAACAATCTTGCTGCGCACGTTGCAAGGCAAGGTGGATAAAGCAGAAGAGATTTTGCACTACTATACCACTGATCTGGAAGCAGAAGGTGAGGTGGACGCTTCATCTGCAAGCATGCAAAAAGAGGCTAAACAAGCAACACAAACAAGCAGTAAGAGAAGTGAAGCAAAAGCGGCAGCAGACGACAAGCAGGATTCTTCGGCATCAAAGGTAGAGAGCGATGATGCTACTGATGAGGGCTACCTTATTGAATCCATGATTCCTGGAGAGGCGACGGAGGATGACGATGAGGGCTACCTTATTGAAACCAT
>JAUZQT010000033.1 GCA_030950825.1 Mariprofundaceae bacterium
CAGAACAGTAGCGTGACTGACAGAATAAGCAAATAGGCAAGCCTGACCCGATCTCGATCTTCTGTCTCGCATGACCCGGTCTCGCAGCCGACCCGGTTTGCTCCTATATAAAAAACACAAGGGAGCAGATAAAATGGATCGTTTCTATTTCTAGTTCACTATAGGTTGCCTTAAAGTAAGCAGAAATCTAAGCTTGAGCCTATGAGTGTTCAATGCCTCCTCCCAGCCACTGGTAATTTCAAACCCTTGCGCAATTTGTACCTTCATTACAACTTGCATCAACAGGCCGCAGCAGGTGATGTGTTAATCTATGCCAATTATATTGCCTCACTGGATGGACGCATATCACTTCGGGATGATAAAACGGAGGAATTTGCAGTACCTGAAACAATCGGCAATAAGCGAGACTGGCGACTCTACCAAGAATTAGCGGCACAAGCCGATGTGATGATTACGTCTGCTCGTTATTTCAGGCAATTGGATAAAGGCTGTGCGCAAGATTTGTTGCCCGTAGGACAAGCACCTGAATATGCTGATTTAGCACGCTGGAGAGCTGAGCAAGGCTTAAAGGCTCAGCCTGATGTGGTGATTGTGTCGGCAAGTTTGGATATTCCCTTGGCGGCGGTGCAATCATTGCAACAGCGGCGTGTTTGGGTACTGACTATAAAAGAAGCCGATAGATCACGCTGTAAGAAGCTTGAAGGTATTGGTGTAACGCTTGTGCAAGCTGGTGATAAGCAAGTTTCTGGCCAAGGCATCAAAGCTTTTTTGATTGCGCAGGCCTACCGCAGTGCCTATATGATTGCTGGCCCTGCTGTACATCGGACACTGTTGGGGGCTGGGGTATTGAATCGTTTGTTTTTGACGACCCACTTCTCACTGTTGGGGCAGAATACATTCCATACAATATTGCAGGGCGATATGCAGCCAGTTAAAACGGCTTTATGTTCACTTTATTTGGATGTAAATCGCGAGCAGATGTTTGCACAGTACGAAATAAAGGGAGATCAAGCATGACAATCCATATGTACGGTATTGCCAATTGCGACACCATCAAAAAAGGCAAAAAGTGGTTACTTGAACATAAAATTGATTATGTGTTTCATGATTATAAAAAAGAGGGTGTGGATAAAGATGTTTTGTGCGCATGGAGTCAGCAAGTAGGCTGGGAAGTTTTGCTCAATAAACGCGGTACAACGTGGCGGAAGCTTCCTGATACAGACAAAGAATCCGTGGATGAGGGCAAGGCACTGCGATTATTGGCTGAACATACAAGCATGATCAAGCGCCCTGTTTTGGTGGCTGGAGAGCATGTGCTTGTCGGCTTTTCAGAAACATCCTATAAGAGCTTATTGCTGTGACAATTCATCATCATCAGAAAGTGTTAATTCAGGGGGAAGCGGGGTCACTTCAGGGTCTTTACCAGCCTGGCGAGTTGGGTAAGCCAGCGCTTGTTGTGTGTCATCCGCACCCGCTTTATGGCGGCACCATGCGCAATAAGGTGGTCTATTGGATTGCACGCGCCTTTGAAGACCGTGGCTACTCAGTATTGCGTTTTAATTTTCGTGGGGTGGAGCAATCTAAGGGCGTGTGGGATGAAGGCAAGGGTGAAGCCGATGATGTAATCGCTGCCCTTGATTGGCTGGAAAAAAAGAATCCTGATGCACCACTATGGTTGGCGGGCTTTTCATTTGGAACCTATGCAGGCTTGCAGGCGGCACGCCAAGACTCTCGTGTACAACGCATGTTTGTAGTGGCTCCTGCTGTCAATTTATGGTCTTTTGATTTTATGCAGGGGGAAACACGTCCTTTAACCGTGGTTTCTGGAACTGCTGATGAGATAGTCCCCTTTGAGAAAGTACGGGCATGGATGGAAAGTATGCCTGAGCATGTTGATTTTCATGCGATTGATGGAGCAGGACATTTTTTTCCAAAGCACATGAATGAGATGACGGCTTGTTTGCTGGATGGCATGCAACCTGAATAATTGAAAAAGCATGAAGGGTGACTAGGCTTGAGGCTTGTTTTTAGGAGGCAATTTTATGTCCGATGTACAACACCACCGATTAATTATTTTGGGTTCTGGCCCTGCGGGTTATAGTGCGGCAATTTATGCTGCGCGGGCAAATTTAAGCCCAGTGATTATTCAAGGTGTGCAGCCTGGTGGACAACTAACCACGACCACGGATGTGGATAACTACCCAGGTTACAAAGATGGTGTGCAAGGCCCTGAAATGATGGAAGATCTAAAGGCACAGGCGGAACGCTTTGGCACACAAATGATCTGGGATCATATTAATGAAGCCGATGTGAGCAAACGACCGTTTACCTTAAAAGGTGATGAAGGTGAATATACTTGCGATGCACTGATTATAGCAACGGGTGCCTCGGCGCGCTATTTGGGTCTACCAAGTGAAGAGGCATTTGCTGGGCGTGGTGTATCGGCATGTGCTACTTGTGATGGTTTTTTCTATCGTAATCAGGAAGTTGCTGTGATTGGTGGTGGTGATACAGCCGTGGAAGAGGCACTTTATTTAGCCAATATCTGCGCCAAAGTAACCTTGGTCCATCGTCGTGATGCACTGCGTGCTGAAAAATTAATGCAGGATAAACTATTGGCGAGCGATAATGTTGAAGTGAAGTGGGATAGTACACTGGATGAAATTTTGGGTGATGATTCGGGTGTCACTGGCATGCGCTTGAAATCAACCAAAGATGGCTCTACGCAAGATATAGCTGTGCATGGCGTATTTATTGCCATTGGTCATACCCCAAACACAAGCTTTTTTAATGGCGGTTTGGCGATGGATGATGCGGATTATTTGCTGACTGAAGGAAAAAGCACGCACACCTCTGTTGAAGGTGTTTTTGCGGCAGGTGATGTTGCAGATCCAGTGTACCGTCAAGCGATTACCAGTGCAGGAGAAGGCTGCAAAGCGGCATTGGATGCTGAGCGGTGGCTTTCAGCGCAAGCATAATTGTAGCTGCTTAGGAACGGGAATTAAATAACATGTGCATTTGAAGCGCAGTGTTTTTGTTCAGCATGAAGGCGCAAAAAGCGGAGCATAGCCTGCTATGTAAGCTTTTTTTGCAACGCCCATGCTTGGCAAAAAGACAAGCATGAATTGCGTAAGTTATTTAATTCCCGTTCCTTAACTCTCTGGCAGGTCAGTTTATCAAAGGGATATGATGACTGACTCGCCCAGCTTGCTTTGCTTAAATAGGTAAATCACATCATCATTTCGCATGCGAATACAGCCGTGTGAGGCTGGTCTTCCGATGCACTCTTCCTCATGGGTTCCGTGAATATAAATGTAGCGGGCATGTGTATCGACATGACCGCGCTTGTTGAAGCCTGTCTGTGTGCCACTTAACCATAAAATGCGACTGAGAATCCAATCTTTATGTGGATCATCAGCCCCTTCTTGATAAATCCCTACCGATTGGCGGGCGCGGAAAACGGTCATGATAGGTTCATGGTCACCAATTTTGTGGCTGATATAGTGTTTCCCCAACGGTGTTTGCAAACTTCCCTCAAAATTCCCCGCTCCCTTACGAGCCGTTGAAATGGGGTAACTACGCCACACACCGTAGCTATTTCGGTGATAAAGCATTTGCTTGGAAATGGAAATACGAATCATGCTTCAAGTGTAGCGCATGTTTTAACTTGTGCCTGTATTTTTGATTCCTACAATACTGGCAGTCGTTATTATTTAAAACCATTTAAAAGGAGTTAATATGGATATTACACAAATCCCAGCTGGCAATAACCCGCCTGAAGACATCAATGTGGTTATTGAGGTTCCGCAGCATGCAGACCCTGTAAAATATGAGTTGGATAAGGCTTCGGGCTCTTTTTTCGTTGATCGTTTTATGCACACAGCAATGCACTATCCATGTAACTATGGTTTTGTTCCCAATACTTTGTCGGATGATGGGGATCCAGTCGATGTCCTTGTGGCGTGTAAATTTTCATTGATTACTGGTTGTGTGATTCCTTGTCGCCCAGTCGGTGTGCTAATGATGGAGGATGAAGCTGGTATGGATGCCAAGGTGTTGGCGGTACCTGTGAATAAGATCAAACCAATCTATGAAGATGTGACGGATATTGATGGTATGCCAACGTTTTTGAAAGATCAGATTGAACATTTTTTCACACATTACAAAGACTTAGAAAAAGGCAAATGGGTGAAAATTCATGGCTGGGAAGATGTGCATGCCTCCAAAAAAGAAATTATAGATTCTATTGCTCGTTTTAAAGATTAATACCTAACCCGCAGCATTCATGAATAATGCGGGTTAGAAAGGAGGCTGAGAAATCAGCCTCCTTTTTTTGTGGTGATATTATGCGTAAGCTATCACGCATATACTTTCCAAGGAGGCAGTGGTGACACAAACAATCATTCCAATTTTTTTAGGTGCTTTTGGCCTAATTTGCGCGTTTTTATTATACCGCATCGTGTTGGCTTACCCCGCTGGCGAAGGCAAGGCTGTCAACATTGCCGAATCAATTCATGTGGGAGCCATGGTATTTCTAAAACGTGAATATTTGATTCTAGGTATATTCGTGTTGGTGGTTGCCGTGCTTTTGGCCTTGAGCCTAGGACAAAACACCACCATTGCTTTTCTTGTCGGCGCAGGCTGCTCGGCACTGGCTGGTTATTTTGGCATGTTTGCCGCCACACGTGCCAATGTTCGCACAACCACGGCCGCCCATGAAAAAGGTACAGCGGTAGCTCTAACTGTAGCCTTCTATGGCGGCTCCATTATGGGACTAACAGTGGCTTCATTGGGGCTGCTTGGTTTGGGTACACTTTATTTATTTTTTGCTGGTGATCCCGCCACAGCGCATGCCATTCATGGATTTGGCATGGGCGCTTCTTCGGTGGCATTGTTTTCACGTGTGGGTGGCGGTATTTTTACCAAAAGTGCTGATATTGGCGCAGATCTCGTGGGTAAAATCGAAGCAGGAATTCCAGAAGATGATCCACGAAACCCTGGTGTGATTGCTGATAATGTTGGTGATAATGTGGGCGATGTTGCGGGTATGGGCTCGGATATTTTCGAATCGTATTGCGGCGCCATGATTGCCACCATTGCCATGGCTTCCATCATGTCGGCAGATGTTCTAGCTACGCTTGGCGAGCAGCAGTCTTTGATGTTTTTGCCGCTAGCATTGGCATCTCTTGGTTTAATATGCTCCATTATCGGCATTGCCCTTGTGCGACTATTTGCCAACCGTTCGCCAGAAGTGGCATTGCGTGTGGGGACCATTGGTGCATCGGTGGTGTTTATACTGGCAGCATGGTTCTTGGTTGCTGCGGTGGGTATTGCACCTGGCGTATGGGGCGCTGTTTTGTCGGGTGCTATTGGTGGCATCGTGATTGGTTTGATTACGGAATATTATACGGGCGGAAAACCAGTGCGAGATATTGCCAAAGCAGGTGAAACAGGTCCTGCAACTGTGATGATTTCAGGTTTGGCTATTGGCATGCAATCGGTCGTGGTGCCTGTACTTACTATTTGCGCTATTATCTTTTTTTCAACGCAGTTTTGCGGGCTGTATGGTGTGGGCATTGCAGCGGTGGGTATGCTGGCAACGGTGGGTATTACCATGGCAATTGATGCCTATGGACCAGTCGCAGATAATGCGGGCGGTATTGCGGAAATGGCAGGCATGGGTGAAGAAACACGGAAGATTACCGATTCTTTGGATGAATTGGGCAATACAACCGCTGCCATTGGCAAAGGTTTCGCGATTGGCGCTGCCGCCTTGGCTGCTTTAGCAATTATTGCGGCCTTTGTAGAAGTGGTATCACTGCATCAACCTGGTTTTGCATTAAATCTAAATGAACCTTTGGTACTGATTGGTTTATTTGTAGGTGGGATCTTTCCATTTTTGGTTGCATCACTCACTATGACTGCTGTGGGCGATGCCGCATTTGAAATGATTAAGGAAATCCGCCGTCAATTCCGTGAAATTCCAGGACTTATGGAAGGCACAGCTGAGCCTGATCATGCACGTTGCATTGATATTGCCACGACAGCGGCTTTGAAAAAAATGGTGCTCCCAGGTGTGTTGGCGGTGTCAGCACCTGTTGTGGTTGGATTCGGTTTGGGAGCTGAGGCGCTGGGAGGCATGCTGGCTGGAGCATTGGTGTGCTGTGTTTTGATGGCACTGATGATGGCCAATGCGGGAGGTGCTTGGGATAATGCCAAGAAATATGTCGAAAAAGGCAATTTGGGCGGTAAAGGTACGGATGTGCATGCCGCTGTGGTGGTCGGTGATACAGTCGGCGATCCATTCAAGGATACATCAGGCCCTTCGATGAATATCTTGATTAATGTGATGGCCATTGTTTCGTTGGTGATTGCACCTCTTTTATAGGAAAACAAAAACAGGGCGGGATTTTATGCCCGCCCTGTTGACGACTAATCAAATAATGGCTCTTGTAAAATTCTCCTTAGACAGAGCGATAATATAATTAACAAGTTTTTGTACATTCCCATCTGGCAAATGTTTGTTGGGCATCCAAATTTTAGGATCCCAAGCTTGGGGGCTACGAATATAACTCAACATAAATTCAGGCGTTAAACGCTTACCTGCCGTATAAATTTCTGAGCCTGATAATCCGCCATAGCCTGGTTCAATTTGATGGCACGCCATACAACCATATATTTTATCAAACATCATCTCACCAAGTGGCCCTGGAGAAATACTGGCATTATGTTTTTCAGACTTGATGAGTGCTTCATGCCCTTTCATTTCAGCTAATATTTTCGCAACTTTTTTGGCATCACTGGCATTAAGTTTTACGTGATTCGTTAGTGTGGATGCATCCACCATGTCGCGTTTTTCACCTGGCTTAATATGATTTATATAAAACATACCAGCAGGCCGGATACGTTTGGGGTTTTGCAACCAGCTCTCAATCCATTCCTGACGATATTTATCACCCGCGTAAAACAGGTCAGGACCTTTACGCTTCCATAGTTCAGCTAGAGTGCTGGGGGCTCGTTCTGTTAGGCGTGACAAGAAGCGCAGTCATATTTCTTTAACAGATCTGCGTTATCAGCATGAGCAGCAGTTGATATGACTAGACTTGTATATGCCAGCGTTAGCAAGAGTAATTTGCTAAATATCTTTATCATACGCTATACCTCGGAATCTATATCATATATTTATAATATTGTCAAGTATTGGTTCATAAAATCGGAATTACGCGACAGTTGTGTGCCACGAAGGCGCATGGGAGGACGGGGTGTCAATCAGCATCGAATTTCACCAAAAAAAAAGCTGTTGAATTTTAGCTTCTATTTTTAAATCTCCAGCTATCATTTCCAGTCTCAATAATATCGCAGTGAGGGTGATGCAATCAAGCATGGCTGAAATGGGGGGGGGCGCAGTAGTAGGTCTTTCTATTCAGGTTAGGTATTACATGCTGCTTGCGATAAGGCCTTGACAGCTTATGCTGCCGCCATGTCTGGATCTCAACTCAATCAAGCACAATATGAAGCTGTTTATTACCGTGGCGGGCCGATGCTGGTTTTAGCTGGGGCTGGATCAGGCAAAACCCGCGTTATTACTGAGCGTATTGCGGCCCTTGTTGAGCGTGACGTGCCACACGATGCCATTACAGCCGTCACTTTTACCAATAAAGCCGCCAAAGAAATGCGTGAGCGTTTGTTTAAGCGTCTGGGTGATGCCGCCAAGTCATTGCGGATTTGTACATTCCATGCCTTGGGTTTGAGCATGGTACGTGAGCATGCAGAGCTTTTGGAACGCAAATCCAATGTGTCTATTTTCTCTGGTTCCGAGCAAAAATCAGCCATGCGCTCTGTTTTGACCGATATGAGGCTGCCCAGTGATGCGGATCAGGTGGACCGTTTGTTGGGGCGTGTTTCATTATTAAAAAACGGACTACTGGATGTTGAAGAAAATAATTTAACCATTGTTCGAGAAGCTTATGATGCCTTACTGACACGCATGAATGCCGTCGATTTTGATGATTTGATGCTTTTGCCTATTCGCCTACTATCAAGTCACCGGGATGTTCAGGCGTTATGGCAGGCACGTTGTCGCCATTTGCTGGTCGATGAATACCAAGACTCAAGCCGTGTGCAATATGCTTTTATTCATTTGCTTGTCGAGTCAAAAGGAAATTTAACGGTTGTGGGTGATGATGACCAGTCAATTTACGGTTGGCGTGGTGCTGAAATCAAAAACCTATTTCAATTGGAGGAGGATTTCCCAAGCTTGCATACAGTACGCTTGGAAGAAAATTACCGTTCAACCCATTCAATTTTAACTGCAGCGAACACACTTATTGCCAACAATGGGGAACGTTTGGGTAAAACATTGCGCTCAAATTTAGGGCAAGGCAAACCAGTTCGAATTTGGGAATCTCCCAATGGCGATGAAGAAGGACACCGCATTGCAGCCGATATTAAAGCACGCAAAGCAGTTGCAGAGGCAAAAGGCTGGGATGATTTTTGTGTGTTGTATAGGGCATCTTTTTTATCCAGACCCATTGAAATAGCCTTGCGTGCCGCGAGTATTCCGTACCACGTAAGTGGTGGCCTATCTTTTTTTGATCGTGCTGAAATACAAGATACCTTGGCTTATTTACGCTTGATGGGAAACCCCGCCGATGATTTGGCATTTATGCGTGCCATTGCCAGACCAAGGCGCGGGGTAGGTGCGAAGGCACTGAGCCTATTGGGAGAGTTTGCTTGGAAACAGGAGTGCTCACTATTTGAAGCCTGTTTGCATGATGATTTAGAGCATCGTTTGAGTCATACCTTGAGAGAGTTCGGTGAAATGGTGTCGGGTATTGAACACCTTTTGATTCACGGTGAGCCTGATGATGCCTTTGACGCTTTGCTTGAGCGCACCCAGCTTGAGGCAGCCATTCGTGCCGAGGCTGCGGATGAAGATGAGGCTGAGCGCCGCATGAATAATGTGATGGAGTTGCGTCGTTGGTGGTTGCGGCATCGGGAAGATGGGGGTGACCTAGCCAGTTTTCTACATCACGTGTTTCTGGCCTCCAGCAAAGATGATGATGATCCAGAAGGGCAAGTGAGACTGATGACTGTGCACGCCGCCAAAGGCTTGGAGTTTGATCATGTCTATATTATTGGTGTTGAAGATGGTTTATTTCCCCATAAAAATGCTTTGGAAGAAAATCGTTTGGAGGAAGAACGGCGTTTGATGTATGTCGCCATGACACGGGCACGTTACCGCTTGACGATGACTTATGTACGGGTTCGTTCACGTTATGGCACAAAAGAAAAAACTACGCCATCACTCTTTTTGAACGAGCCAGATCAATCGGTTTTACGCTGGGTGGATAAAGATGTAAACTCTGAAGAAGCCAAAGAAGAGATTGATGATGCCATGGCAATTTTTAAAGCTATTGCTGAAAAAGCCAAAAAAAATGCCCGTTAGTCATTATTTCCAGAACCAGCCTCGCTTAATGCTATACATGATTTATATGTTATGATTCCGAACATGAGCAGCATGGCATCCTATTCAGTTCTTCTTCTCGAAGATGAGAAACCAACACGTCAACGTCTTGTTCACGTGATTGAAAAAACACCCCACCTAAGTTTGTTCGCCGAAGCCTCGACTTGTGCAGAAGCCAAAATTGCACTTGCCCGTGGGAAACCAGATATTCTAGTTGCCGATATTAACCTTCCCGATGGCTGTGGCATTGCGATTATTCGCCATGCTCTTGATCAGTATTCAGATATGGAAGCCATGGTTATCACGGTATGTGGTGATGAAAAAAATGTTGTGGATGCCCTAGAGGCTGGTGCAACTGGCTACCTACTTAAAAATCAAGCTTTAGATGACATTGGAGACGCTATTTTCGCTTTGATGCGCGGAGAAACAGCGATTAGCCCGAAAGTAGCACGTTTTTTGCTAAAACGATTCAAAAAGAAAACCACGCCCAAGCAAGACCGAGAAGCCTTGGCTCGTAGCCATAATGACGACGTGGAATTCTCCCTAACAGTACGCGAACATGAAGTATTGAGCCTAATTTCAAAGGGCTATCGCTATAATGAAATAGCGGACTCTTTGGGTGTCTCAATCAATACAATTCGCGCCCACATTCGTAATATTTATAAAAAACTATCGGTTGGTTCACGCTCTGAAGCAGTATTTGAAGCAACCAAAATGGGCATCCTTACACTCTAACCTGAATAATTCAGGCTTTACTGGACAGTCTTGATGATCGTACCAAGCTTGGGTATTTGTGTCAGATCCATGCCATTGAGTATGGCAATGCGTTCAGCCGTGAAACGACCGAGAATGCTTTTTGATTGTTTTGCCAACTGAGGCCAAGAGTCACCCTTTTTCCATACATGCAGGGCAATGCGAGGAATACCGCCTGACTCTTTTTCATTGTATTTTTTCAGCGAGTCAAGAATACTACTGAAATCAGCCTCGTATTGGGAAATATCAGCACGTGGTGCCCACATAGTAATGATAAATGCCTCTGAACCTTTCAGCCATACCGTAGCATCAATATAAGCCTTACTAACATGAGGGGCACTGGCTTTAATCCGCGCATGTGCTGATGGATAACCCATAACGCTGCCCGATGTGAGATTTTCAATATGTCGTTTGGGGAAAATTGCTTCCAATAACGCTGCAGCTGTTCGACGTTTACTCAAAGATTTATTCGATAGTTCAAAATAAACTTTTTCCTGACGAATACGAGCCGTAAGCGCCTGTGATGCGTTTTTAATTACCCAGCGATTGGGAAATTCAAGCTGCAAGTTCAGCTCTGGGTGCAAAAAACGCTGACCAACCACCGCACCTTCTGAAGGGCTATCACCATAAGGGTAGCCATCCAAAGCTACCAGCATACGCTGATGATTGATCAGCCCTTCTTTTTGTGATGACTTGGCTTGTTGAATGCTCTGTAAGATACGTTTCTGAGTTTCTGGGTGGCTAGCAAATGCGCCGTGATACTCTTTTATTTTTTCGCCTGCATCTTTTTTCTCTTTCTTATCCACGTTTTCTAGTCGTTTGAGGGTCGCCAGTAATTGCACCACGGCGTAAGGGTCATAGCCTGCTAGCGGCGCATATCGAAGTGCAAGCTGATCTGATTGCAGCTCTTGTTCGCGGCCAAAACCGCTAATAAATGATGCCGCAAGCAAGTTGGTAAGGTTGGACATACCTGGCTGGATTGGAACAAAGATTGAGGAGACAAACATGCCCAATTGATAGGCCTGAATTTGGGTATAGCGCTGGACGGCATGGCGAGCCGTGACATGCCCAATTTCATGGCCCAATACAGCGGCTAATTCTGCTTCACTGTTTAGGTGGTTGAGAAGTCCCCTGTGAATATAAATATGCCCACCAGGAAGTGCAAAAGCATTAATCGTGACATCATCAACAACACGAAACCGATAAAATAGTTCGGGCCGATCAGCGACAGCGGCAACACGTTGTCCAACCTCATTGACATATACCGCAAGGGGATCTTTTTTATCCAGCAGTGGCAGTTCTTTATTGTATTGTTTGGCGAGGGAAAGCCCTAATGAAAGCTCTTCTTTTTCAGACATTAATACAAAATCTTTACCTTTGCTGGCAGGGTTTGTGGCACATGCGTTAAGGCTCATCAATATGATTGAAAATAATAAATAGTTCAGTTGTTTCATCTTAACTCCAAATCAGTAGGCGAATGCAATGATAAAAAGAGTCGCTCTTTGCTGGATATGCGAATTTTTCCACGCACGATGACTTTTTGACCTTTTTTTAAATTGGGCGGCCCTTTAAAAAACTTGCGATAAGATTTTGGGGTACTGATATTTAATTTGCCAAGCTTGAATCCCCAGCCTTTTTTATCAGCGCGCTGCCCTACGACCCCCTGAACAACACGAAATTGTCCAATGCTTTTGTTTGAAATATGTCGGCTATTCATCAACTGAAAACGTGCCGTTCCCCAAATGCCCAATTTTTCAGCGCGAGCAATACGCTCTTCTTGCAACAATTTCTTTGCCCAGCGGCTATTGGGTTCAAAGGTATATACATGTGCATAGCCTTGGCGCATAAGCCAGCCATTAACCCATAAGCCATCACGCATCCACACCTGTGCCAGTGTGCGTTTATAACGATCTTTTTTTTCTTTATCGAAACGTAGACGAACCTGCTTACCAAGAATAAGTTTTGTTAATGCCACTTTGGCCTGTTTTCCTCCAACCTGACCTGGCTCATCGCCATGTCTTGTTTCAGGCGTATTAAGGCCAAGAAAGCGGATCTTTTCACCACGCCGCGTTTTGAATGTATCACCATCATACACTTTACTCACAGTGACCCAGCGCTCTTCTGCCATCCATGACAATGTACCAGCTGCGCTTATGGCTGGCAGGCACAATAAAGTAAAAAGAATCATTGCTTTCATATTCATCATAAAACTATCTCGCGTTATTCATAAATTTTGTCATCTCGGACAGCCTCCCAGGAGGCTTCCGACAAGTTCGCTGTATGATGCCATACCATGTTGCGTGAGATAATCACGTAGGCCATCACAAATTTTTCCGCAAATAAGTGGATCGTAAAACAAGCCTGTACCAAGCCCCAGTGCATCTGCACCAGTAATGGCAAATTCAATGGCATCGTTGGGGCAAGTGAGGCCGCCTTGCCCCAAAATAGGAATATTGTATTTGGCAGAAATAGCCCGAGTTTGATGAATCTTCCATAGTGCAACGGGTTTGATGGCAGGGCCAGACAAGCCGCCTGAAATATTACCAAGAATTGGGCTGCGTTTTTTAATATCGACAGCCATGCCGACCAGCGTATTGATCACAGAAAGGGCATCCGTACCTGCTTCGATGACCATACGTGCGGTTTCAGCAATATCGGCATTGTTGGGTGATAATTTGGTAATTAAGGGCTTTGTCGTCATCGGGCGCATGGCTTCCACTACACGCGCCGCCATCACCGGATCATTGCCAAAATGTACGCCGCCTTCTTTGACATTCGGGCAGGAAATATTGATCTCAATGGCGGTAACAGGGGAATCATCAAACATGGCCGCCACTTCGGCATAATCTTCCAATGAAGAGCCATTGGCATTGGCCCAGAATTGCGTTTCATGATGTGGCAGCCTGGGTAAAATCTCATCAATCACATAACGTGTTCCAGGGTTTTGCAAACCAATGGCATTGAGCATGCCTGAAGGTGTTTCATACACACGGTGTGGGGCATTGCCCATACGCGGCTCACGTGTGGTTCCTTTAAGAATCACCGCCCCAACATGGTGATTATCAAAGCCTTCAACGCGGGTGTATTCCTCGCCAAAACCGACACAACCAGAAAGTAATACCAATGGTGTTTGCAGTGTTAGACCTGCGAAGGAAATGGAAATATCGGGCGTAGTCGATTCAACAGTCATTCGGCAAGCATAGCGTCATTGCGCGCGAAAAACACAAGCTTTATTACTTGCGTTTATAATTACTTGTAATGATACTGATAATGGCTATCATTCCCTTTCATGAAACGACTAACCATTCAACGACAGGCAATTCTTGATTTAATTAACCGATCCAATCAACACTGGGATGCAGAAGAACTGGCGCGATGCTTGAATAAAAACGGACATCAACTTGGCATTGCCACGGTGTACCGTGGCTTGGGCGCACTGGAAAATTCGGGTCTCATCCAATCCATTCAACTGGCTGATAAAAAACGTTATGAGCGTGCAGATAAAGGGCATCATGATCACCTTATTTGTACCAATTGCGGCGATATTGAAGAATTTTGTGATGATAAAATTGAACAACGACAGCAACAAGTTGCCCAAGATCTATCCTTTCATATGACAGGCCACCAATTGTTGATGTTTGGCATATGTCAACGTTGTTTCAATCAATCCGCTGGGAGTGAAGCCTTATGATGTCTTCAATGATTATTGTATTTCGTGAAGTATTGGAAATGTCGATTGTCTTGGGGGTATTACTGGCAGCGACAAAGAGCTCGCTATCCAGTCGCCGTTGGATAGGCCTAGGTATGAGTTTAGGATTGCTTGGCGCTGTTGTGGTTGCGCTTTTTATGAGTGAGCTTGAATCATCCATGAATGGTGATGGAGAGTTTATTTTTAATGCCGTGGTATTGAGTTTGGCAGCGCTTTTGATTGCTTGGACGGTTGTATGGATGGCCAAGCACGGACGTGAAATATCAATGCGTATGCGGCAGATTGGTAAAGATGTGAGTGCGGGGGATTTGCCAGGCACGGCATTATTCTTTGTAACACTGGCAGCAGTCATGCGCGAGGGATCTGAAGCGGTATTTTTCTTATTTGGCGCGGCTCAGGCAGGGCGATATGATGGCTGGGACATGCTATGGGGCGGCATCATTGGTGTGTTTTTTGGTGCAATCGTTGGCATTACTCTATACCAAGGTTTGTTGCGTATTCCAGTAAAATATCTATTTTCAGTTGTCGGCTGGTTGTTGATGTTATTGGCGGCAGGTATGGCATCGCAGGCTGCTGCTAATTTAATCATGGTGGATATGCTGCCAGCATTGACGGATACATTGTGGGATACTTCGGCATGGCTTTCCATGGAAAGTATCTTGGGAGAATTGCTGCATGTCTTGCTTGGTTATGATGATCACCCCAGTGGCATGCAGGTATTGGTGTTCGCTATATTTTTATCGACCGTTGCTGTTGTGAAGTACCGCAGTGAATATGTCAAGCAAGCTGCATAAAAAAGCGTGGTTCTTTTCACGGCTAAATAAGGCTATAGTTGGGCGACTTTTCCCAACTTCCTAAAAGGTTTTTAACTTCATATGCAGCCATATTATATTACAACGCCAATTTATTATGTGAATGACGAGCCACATTTGGGTCATATGTACACAACCATTGCAGCCGATGTGTTGGCTCGTCACCAGCGTTTGTCGGGAAAAGATGTCTTCTTTTTAACGGGCGTGGATGAGCATGGGCAAAAGGTTCAACAGGCAGCCGAAGCACGCGGCATTGAACCGATAGCATTGGCAGATCAGGTGGTTGCACGTTATCAAAGCCTATGGCCCGAACTCTCGATTAGCCACAATGATTTTATTCGCACCAGTTCGGAGCGTCATCATAAAGCTGTGCAGGCGATGTGGTGCCGTTTGGAAAATGCTGGGGCAATTTACAAGGGCTTTTATGAAGATTGGTATTGCGTGCCATGTGAAAGCTATTGGACAGAAACACAATTAAAAGATGCAAAATGCTGGGATAATCACCATTGCCCAGATTGTACGCGTGAAGTTGAAAAGGTGCAGGAAGAAACATACTTCTTCCGTTTAAGTGCTTATCAGGATCGCTTGATCGCCTATATCAAGGATAATCCCGATTTTATTGCGCCTGAATCCCGCCGTAATGAAGTATTGCGTTTTATTGAAGGGGGCTTGCGTGATTTATCGGTATCGCGCACAACATTTTCATGGGGGGTGCCCGTCCCAGGCGATGAAAAACATGTGGTGTATGTATGGATTGATGCATTAACCAACTACCTTACAGCCGTTGGCTTTCCAGAGCAGGAAAACCCGACACGTTGGCCAGCCAGTGTTCATTTAATTGGCAAAGATATTTTGCGTTTTCATGCCATCTATTGGCCATGTATGTTGATGGCTGCTGAGCTTCCAATGCCTGAACGTGTCTTTGCACATGGCTGGTGGACCGTTGAGGGTGAAAAAATGTCCAAATCTAAGGGTAATGCCCTTCGCCCTGCAGATTTGTTAGCCAAATATGATGCCGATGTTTTACGTTATTTTTTATTGCGTGAAATACCTTTTGGGCAGGATGGTGACTTTTCTTTTGATTCATTAAAGGCACGGCACAACTCAGAGTTGGCCAATGATGTTGGTAATTTACTGAATCGTTCTTTGGCAATGCTGAAAAAATATAATGCCAGCATATTGGGTGACGTTGGTGAAGAAGCGCCAATGGATCGCGCTCTAATTGCTGATATTGAAGGTATGCAGCGTGATGTGGACAGCCTGTTGAATCGTCAGGCCTTCCATTTGGCTTTGGAACGTATCAACAGTGTTATCAAACACGGCAACCGCTATGTTGAGGATAATGCACCATGGGCCTTGGCCAAAGTGGGGAATGTGGCTCGCTTGAATACAGTTCTCTACCATTTGATTGAAAGCTTGCGTCTGATTGCTATTCAATTATCACCCTTTATGCCTAAAAAAATGGCTGAAATGTTGCATCAAATCATGAATGACGATGTAAATATAGATGATTTAAGGCTTATTGACTGCGCTGGCTGGGGCTTTTTACAAGCGGATCATACATGTCAAACACCAGCACCTATATTTCCGAGAATGGAGTAAAGCTGTATGCCAAAAAAGTTTGTGCAACGCTGGATGCCTGATCAGAAAATCATCCGAAATCACAAGGCGTTGCGTTGCTTTGGGCGCTTGTTGCATGATCCACACCTCTGGCATTTAACGAGACATTCCCTAGCAAAGGCCTTTTTTGTTGGATTGTTTTGTGCTTTTTTGCCCATTCCCTTCCAAATGGTCGTAGCTGCTGCTGGTGCTATTTTCATGCACGCCAATTTACCCATATCCGTTACTTTGGTTTGGTTGACGAACCCCTTGACGATGCCACCATTGTTTTACTTTGCTTATAAAGTGGGCGGTTGGATATTGCAATTGCCTGTCCAAGCATTTCATTTTGAGGCATCTCTTGATTGGGTCATGAATAGCATGTCATTGATTTGGCAGCCTTTTTTGCTTGGCTGCCTCGTTCTAGGCCTACTTGTAGGTTCCTTGGGCTATCTTACGATTCAGCTTGTATGGCGTGCTTTGGTTATGAGCCGTTGGAATAAGCGGCATAAGCCATAACGCTGGAAATGAAGTTTGAGGCTCATTGCATACTTAGCCTGAATAATTCAGGCTAAATGCTCTGCCTATTCTTCGCTACCTGCTTCTGCATTATGATAAACTTTTTGCACATCATCGCAGTCATTTAATGCTTCAAGCAGACTCTCAAAGGTTTGTACATCATCACCAGCAATGTGGCAAAATGTTTGCGGCTCATATGAGATATCATCCATAGCAAATTCAATATTTGGAAAAGCATCCAGGAGTGCAGTTTTGGCTTTATTAAAATCTGTATGCGCTGCAAAAACTGTAATCATGCCATCTTCACATTCAATATCAGCCACATCCACATCAGCCACCATCAATGCTTCGAATACAGCATCCTCATCATCATGTTGAAATGCGAATACAGCCTGGTGGTCAAACATATGTGCAACCGCGCCAGGGCCTCCTAGCTTGGAACCATTTTTGGTAAAACATTGCCGTACATCAGCAAAAGTACGATTGTTATTATCTGTGAGACAATCGACAATCACCATACAACCAGCGGGGCCGAAGCCTTCATAACGTGCTGGCGAGAAATCTTCACCGCCACCGCCCATGGCTTTATCGAGAGCATTTTTAATCACATGGGCAGGCACTTGGTCTTTTTTTGCTTTTTCAATTAAGCGGCGAAGCGATAGATTTCCATCCATATCGGCACCACCACTTTTGGCACAAACATAAATTTCACGCCCATATTTGGAGTAAACTTTGGTTTTGGCACCCGCAGTTTTCGCCATATCTTCTTTTTTGTTTTGGTAAGCTCTTCCCATATCTTTTTCTCTCTATATTAGTGTGTAATGTTATTTATTCACATCAAATCAGCGGCATTGAGTGATTGCCCTCGAAAACCCTTACTTTCATCGGCAAGCAATTTCAAGTATGCAGGCGCAACACTTTCAGCAAGGGGTACTTTGCTCGGCAAAATACCTGGATAGGCGCGTTTAAATAATTCTGTTCGTACACGCCCTGGGTTTAATGTGTTAAAGCGATATGGTTTGTCAGGATGCTCTCCCTGCCACATCGCTGCAACATAGGCTAGGGCACGTTTGGCAAAACCATAAGCATGCCAATTATTCTGATCATCGTGAACCATATCACATGTGGTAAAAATAATGGATGCCGATTCGGCACGACGTAATAATGGCAACATCATCTGGGTCAGCATATTGGGTGCCGTCAGGTGAATATCCAAAGCATCACGAAATTTATCGACTTTAATATATTGCATGGGTGTGCAACGATCCAATGAACCCGCACAATGCACCAAACCATCCAAATGGGGAACTTGATTCTTCAGGGCAAGAAAGAGTTTTCCGTAATCATCAAAGTTGGTGAGATCAAAAGGAATGCATAAACATCGTCCTCCAAGCTCCTCAATGCGTTTTTGCGTTACGCCAAGGGCATCTTCATTACGTCCGAGGGCAATCACGCTGGCACCTTGCTCGCCCAGTGCGGCGGCAACTTGTTGACCTATACCATCACTCGCACCTGTCACCATGATTATTTTATGTTCGAAACATTTTGACATGATACATCCCCCGTTCCTTAATAGATCTTTGATGCGGGATATTAACCACGAAGGACACGAAGGGCACGAAGGAAATTAAACCATTGATGTATTGGCTTCTTAGAGGCGATGCTATGATCATTTATATTCGTGACCTTTGTTGTGAAATGATATGCTTTGTCGTATTTTTAGTATAGAGGTAAGACATGGCAGATTATCAGTATATTTATTCAATGCAGGGTGTAGGCAAAGTTGTCGATGGTAAAAAAGAAATTTTAAAAGACATCTACCTTTCATTTTATCCAGGGGCAAAAATTGGTGTATTGGGGCTGAATGGTTCGGGAAAATCAACACTTTTAAAAATCATGGCGGGTTTGGATACAGATATTCTCGGTGAAGCACGTCCTTCACCGCGCATTAAAATTGGTTACTTGGCACAAGAGCCTGAATTGGATGAAAGTAAAGACGTGCGTGGCAATGTGGAAGAAGCGGTACAAGAAATGAAAAATGCTCTAACTGAGTTGGATGCAGTATACGCAGCTTATGCAGAACCCGATGCAGATTTTGATGAAATTGCGAAAAAACAAGCTAAATTAGAAAATTTTATTGAAGCGGGTGATGGACATAACTTGGATCGCAAGCTTGGTATTGCTGCCGATGCCTTGCGTTTGCCTGATTGGGATGCCGATGTATCGAAATTATCGGGTGGCGAACGTCGCCGTGTGGCCTTGTGCCGTTTATTGCTTTCTAGCCCAGATATGTTGTTGCTGGATGAGCCTACCAACCATTTGGATGCGGAATCTGTAGCATGGCTGGAACGTTTCTTGCACGACTTTACAGGCACTGTGGTCGCTGTAACCCATGATCGTTATTTTCTTGATAACGTAGCTGGCTGGATCCTTGAATTGGATCGTGGCCGTGGCATTCCATTTGAGGGCAATTATTCAGCATGGTTGGAGCAGAAAGAAAAACGCCTTGCTACTGAAGAGAAGCAAGAGTCTTCGCGTCAAAAAGCCATCAAAGAAGAGTTGGCATGGGTTCGCCAAGGCGCGAAAGGGCGGCATGCCAAATCCAAAGCACGCTTGAAAGCCTTTGATGAGTTATCAAGCAAAGAGGCACAAGTTCGCAATGCCACCAAGCAGATTTATATTCCTGTGGCGGAACGCTTGGGTGATATCGTGATCAATGCGGCGCATATTGTGAAGGGTTATGGTGACCGCGTGTTGTATGACGATATGAATTTCAACTTACCACGCGGTGGCATTGTGGGTGTGATTGGCGCCAACGGTGCAGGTAAAACAACGTTATTCCGCATGATTACAGGTGAGGAGAAACCTGATTCAGGCACACTGACCATTGGCGAAACGGTGCAAATTGCCTGCGTGGATCAAAGTCGCGATGCTTTAGATGGTGATAAAACGGTTTGGGAAGAAATTTCAGGTGGCTCTGATAGCATGATGCTGGGCAATGTCGAAGTGTCTTCTCGCGCCTATTGTGGGCGCTTTAACTTTAAGGGTGGAGATCAGCAGAAGAAGCTTAAACTACTCTCTGGTGGTGAACGCAACCGAGTGCATTTGGCAAAAATGCTCAAAGAAGGCGGTAATGTTCTACTGCTTGATGAGCCGACCAATGATTTAGATGTTGAAACGTTAAGAGCACTCGAAGAAGCGCTGCTTGATTTTGCTGGCTGTGCTGTGGTGATTTCGCATGATCGCTGGTTTTTGGATCGTATTGCCACGCATATCTTGGCTTATGAAGATGAGGGGCACATTGAATGGTTTGAGGGTAACTTTGCTGAGTATGAAAAGGATAAAGAACGTCGATTGGGTAAAGATGCTGCACAGCCACATCGTATCAAATATAAAAAAATAGTGTGATGCAGGAATCGCTACCAGTATTGTTTTTTATCCAATACTGGTAGCGCTGTTCTCGATCAGGTGATGACCGTTGGTTTGTCCCTACCCGTTAATATTTTTAACTTTGAAAGCGATTCTGCTGCTTCAATCAAGTCCGCCAAAGCATGCTGTGCATCCATATTCTGTTTATTCGCATCCGCCTCATATGATTCAAGGTAAATGCGTACGGTTGCACCTTCCGTGCCTGTGCCCGATAAACGAAAAATAATACGTGAGCCATCTTCAAAAAGTATTCGAATGCCTTGATTGCGACTTATACTTTGGTCAACAGGGTCAGTATATGAAAAATCATCACACGTTTGAATGATGCGTCCAGCCAGCGCAGTGCCTGGCAGGGATTCAAACTGACCTCGAATATTTTTCATGACCTGATTCGCAGCATCGTTGGAAACAGCTTCATAATCATGACGAGAATAATAGTTCCGGCCAAATTTTCGCCAGTGCGCACACACAATGGTTTCCACAGATTGCTGGCGTGCTGCCAGAATATTAAGCCAAAATAGCACTGCCCATAAGCCATCTTTTTCACGAACATGATTGGAGCCTGTGCCAAAAGATTCTTCGCCGCATAGGGTTACTTTATCCGCATCCATCAAATTACCGAAGAATTTCCAGCCAGTCGGTGTCTCATAACAATCCAGCCCCAGCGCCTTGGCAACACGGTCTGCAGCACCACTGGTTGGCATGGAACGTGCAATGCCAGCAATACCAGACTCATAGGCAGGAACAACGGTTGCATTGGCAGCCATGATTGCCAATGAATCGCTGGGTGTTACAAAGAAACCTTTACCCAAAATCATATTACGATCGCCATCACCATCGGATGCAGCACCAAAATCTGGGGCATCATCGGCATAGAGCCTATCGACGAGTTCTTTGGCATAAGTCAGGTTCGGATCAGGGTGACCACCACCAAAGTCATCCAGTGGAACACAATTGATCAAACTATCAGAAGATGCGCCAAGCATGTTTTGTAGAATAACCTTGGCATAAGGCCCTGTTACAGCATGCATGGCATCGAAACAGATACGGAAATCGGAGGCTAGCAAGCGGCGAATCGCATCAAAGTCAAACAGTGACTGCATTAATGCCGCATAATCGCTGACCGAATCAATCACTTCAACACGCATATCACCAATGTGTGAAATAGCCTGTTTGTCCAAATCAATTGTTATGGGTGTTTCCAGAACATTGTAGCTGCTGATTGTTTGGGTTCTGGCAAAAATGGCATCCGTGATTTTTTCAGGCGCAGGGCCGCCGTTACCGATATTGTATTTGATTCCAAAATCTTCATCAGGCCCAGCAGGATTGTGACTGGCGGAAAGAATCAAGCCGCCAAAAGCATTGTATTTACGGATAACACAGGAAGCGGCGGGCGTAGATAGAATACCATTTTGTCCAACAAGCACACAGCCGAAACCATTGGCGGCCGCCATATTCAATATCAGTTGTATGGCTTGCTCATTGAAATAACGCCCGTCACCACCCACAACAAGCGTTTTCCCTTGAAATTCACCAATGCTATCAAAGACAGACTGTACGAAATTTTCCAAATAAGCAGTTTGTTGAAAGACTTTAACTTTCTTTCGCAAACCAGACGTGCCTGGTTTTTGGCCTTCAAACGGGCTTGTTGCTTGTGTGTTCATGCTCATATTTCCCTCCGTGGTGGTGCCCGCAAGTTTACAGTATTTCATATAATTCACCATGCGTCGGCCTCCTAGCCTAAGGCATTGCCTTAATCAGCCTTCGCAATCACATCTTTAGCGCCTTCGATCAGGCTACGGATCTCTTCGATAGCGCCAGTATTGCTGGATTCAATCAGGCCAATGATGAAATTTTCAATAGTGCGCGGCAGCAGGCTTGGCTCATCTACTGGCCCACGCGAGTAAACAATGAAGCCGTTGAGAAAGCCCTCAAACTGCTCCTCGGTTAGCTTCTCGAAGTTTTTATTCTGTGAACCAGCCATAAATGCCTTGACCTGGCTGCTACTGAGTTCAAAGCCACCAAGCTTAAATATCTCTTTGATTTCAAAATGTTTGAGATTATTGGCAATGGTAATTTTTTTAAGGATATTATTTTTAGTCATGCTGCAATCATAGGAGGCTGTCCGAGAATAGAAAGACCGGCTTTCCACTTAAGGCGGTACACCTTAACAAAGGGGACGCTACCCTTCTTAACAAAGGGGACGCTACCCTTTTTTAACAAAGGGGACGCTACCCTTTGTTGCGTAAACATGTTGAAAAGGCTTACTTTCGGGTTCGCACAGGATTAAGTTAAAAATAAAAGGGTAGCGTCCCCTTTAACCCTCTGAATTCAAGTCATAAGTGCAATTTAATAACTTCCGAATGCTGTAGTTTAAGAGATCAAAATTCACAGGTTTGGTTAAGGTTTTACTATCATGCATATTTTCACTGCCACCAAGA
>JAUZQT010000034.1 GCA_030950825.1 Mariprofundaceae bacterium
TCTGGAAACATGCGAAATACTAGACCTGACCCCGCACGCCACGCCACGCTCTCTTTCTTCAGGAAAAATGCGCAATACTAGACCTGACCCCGCACGTTGTGGCTAAGCCTCATAAATGGACGCAAGCCCCATTTGATTAAAAAATCTGGTTCGAAGGCTGATTATGTGCGGCCTATAAGCTTACAAGAGATTGTATGGAAGGTGGAAGACGGGGGGTAATATTCATGCTCCGTCATCTGTGTTAATGCTTCTATCAGAAAAGGCTATTGTGAATCCGAAGCTTTGGGAACCCCACGGCGCGCCAGCGCATCAGCCCGTTCATTGCCTTCATTGCCAGCATGCCCCTTGACCCATTGCCATGTCACATCATGCAATTGGTTCAGCGCATCCAGCTGCTGCCACAAATCTTGATTTGCAACAGGCTTTTTCGCAGCATTTTTCCAGCCGCGCTTCTTCCAGCCTGAAATCCATTCCGTGATACCTTGAATGACATATTTTGAGTCAGAAAAAATAGTGATCGAAGATGCCTTCTTCAATGTCTTGAGGGCTTCAATTGCGGCCTGCATTTCCATGCGCTGATTGGTACTATGTGCTTCACCACCATACAATTCTTTTTCATGGCTTCCATTGCGTAACCAGACTCCCCAACCGCCAGGGCCTGGGTTTCCAGAGCAAGCGCCATCGGTGAATGCTTCAATATGCGTGCTTTGTTTCATAGCTGTATATTAACGAATTTAAATTAAATTGTAAGTGTTGCATGTCAAAGCGCACTAATCATCACAAGGTTCAGCCGCTCATTTGTTTCATATTAGTTGTTGAATTCTATCTAGGAGGTGTGTGATGAAAACATACGGAACAAGAAATATACTGGCTGTCACAGCTGTGGCATTGCTGACTCTAGGAAGCCCTGCATTGGCGGCAAATTATGCCAGTGATACAGGTGAAAAGTTTTCCCGAGGCTTGGTAAATACGGCGACAGGCTGGGGTGAAGTGCCTAAGAATATTGTTTTAGAGACAAAAAACAGCAATATTTTTATTGGCCTTACTTATGGAACAGTTAAGGGCGTGGTGCATACTGTTGGGCGCAGTGTGGTCGGTGTTTTGGAGCTGGGAACATTCTTTATCCCCAGCAGTGAAGTAGTGCAATCAACCTATGTATGGGAAAATACCCGTGAGGAAACAACATATGGCTTATAAAGTTGATAACACCTGACGCGTATTAGTCTGAATAACTCACAAACACTGTCGTGCCCTTGTTTGCCCTTTACCCACAAATCGCGCCACAGCGAGCTTATGTTTTATCCAGCATCGTTTTAAGTCGTTGATAGTGTTCTGGATTTAAGCTTCTTAAAGGAAGCGTTACCATAAATGATGCGCCTTCTCCAGGCTTGCTTTCAACCCATATTTTTCCATGGTGTGCGTTCACAATATGCTTGCAGATTGCAAGGCCTAGGCCAGCACTGCCTTGCTTTCGTGCCCTAGCATCATCAACGCGGTAAAAGCGGTGAAACAAACGTTTTTGATGTTCTTCAGAAATCCCCATACCTTCATCGCATACGGTTATTAAAACATTTTCTTCTTTTGCATAAGCAGTCAACCATACAATAGAGCCTTTGGGAGCATATTTGTAAGCATTGCCCAATAGGTTGAAAATAACACGTTCAAGCTGGCTAAGATCACCCATAACTTCTAAGTCATCTTGAATATCCATTTCTAAGCGCAACCCTCGTTGGTCATATAAAATCAAATGATGCTGACCAACATCTTGCAATAAAAAGGATAGGTTCAGGCTTTTTTGCTCCAGCTCCAACATACCTGCATCAGCCCTCGCCAAGGTTAATAAATCATCAACGATACGTTGCATGCGCGCCACAATATCCAAGTGCTGCTTGAGTAGGCCTTCATACTCTTTGGCCGTTCGAGATTGCCGAAGCGCAACTTCAATTTCCCCTTTCAAAATGGTTAAGGGCATACGCAACTCATGCGAAGCATCGGCAGTAAAACGTTTTTGTGATTTAAAGCTTGATTCCAAAGCCTCAAACATACGATTCAGGTGATTCACGAGTTCTTCAATTTCATGCTCTTGCGCATGACCTGCTAGACGCTGAGAAAGATCTCCTTGTGCAATAGCTTTGGCTGTTTTTTTTATTTCTTCAATAGGCCGAAGCGCACGTTTGGCCATCATATAACCAGCCCATGCGCTTAAGATGATTGAAATAAAGCCCAGTAGGCCGCCAATCAGATATAAAAGTTTAAAGAACCCTTGTATTTCACTGGTATTATAGCCAATCAATACAACGGCAACAACCCGCCCAGCCTGGTGTACAGGCATAGCAAGAACCCGCATATTACTCTTTCGCAATAATGAATCGGTTGATACAAAGACTGTTTCTTTGCCAGCCATGGCTTGGCCTAAAGCATAACTCACTTGGTTGCCACCTGTTCCTACCAAGCTTTTATCGGATGTGTATTGAATTACGCCATTGGCAGTAATTAACTCAACGGCATTGCGTGTATCACGGGCATAGTTATCCAAAAGGGTTAACCAATAAAAACTATGGGTATGCTCTAACTCCAAATTTAAGGCATGTGATTGTGATAATAGGCGGTCATCAAGGTTCTGATAAATTTGCCGTGATAAAAAGAAATACATCAGTAAGGCTGCGAAAATCAAAATGGCTAATTCCACAGCAATATACAGCAAAGCCAAACGACCACGAAATGTGCCCAACATGTAGAAACGAATATTTTCTATCATAACATGGGTGTTATTTTAGAAGAGTTAGGCGAGTGGGCTGTCTTCACTCAACAGGTAACCCTGACCACGCATGGTGTGTAATAAAGGGACATCAAATTTCTTATCAATTTTATTGCGTAAATGACTAATATAAACATCAATAACATTGCTTTCAGGATCGAAATTCATATCCCAAACATGCTCACCAATCAAGGTGCGGGACAATACTTTATTCGGGTTTCTTAAAAAATATTCTAATAAAGCATATTCTTTGGTGGTAAGGCGAATAGCTTTATCTTGGCGTGTCACCATACGGGTGATGGGGTCTAGCTCCAAATCTGCTAACTTTAATGTTGGTGTTTTGCTATCAGAGCGGCGGCGCAACAAAGCCCGTACGCGTGCTAAAAGCTCTTCAAAAGCAAAGGGCTTCACCAAATAATCGTCAGCACCAGCATCCAGTCCACGCACACGATCTTCAACACTATCACGTGCTGTAAGCATCAATACCGGGGTTGCAACACCTCTGTCTCGTATTTCACGGCAAACACTGATGCCATTTTTTTTAGGTAGCATCACATCAAGTAGAATTAAATCGTAATCATTCACTTCTGCCAGAAATCCGCCATCTTCACCATCATGAGAGACATCAACGGCATGACCTTCTTCTTTCAGGCCTTTTTGAATAAATTGCGCAACACGTTCTTCATCTTCAACAACCAGTATCTTCATGGGGCTAGCTTAGCATGAAATAAGTTGTTGTGTGCACTTTTTGTTTGCCTGCTCGAACTGATTTGGAATTTCGCGCAATTGTATGTCCATTCGAGGCCTTATATTTTGATGATGGAAGGTATGTTCGCTGTTTGTAGTTTAAAAGTGAATGCCAAGGTGAAAAAAAATAAAAATGGTCTACACTGTAGGCATGCCTTCAAATGCTCGCTTACATCAAACATCTGCCATATTGGTTATTGGCAATGAGGTTCTTTCTGGGCGAACCCGTGAGGCCAATGCCTACTTGGCAGCAGAAAAGATGTTTGAGCGGGGTTGTAAATTAAGTGAAATCGTCGTTGTTCCCGATGTAAAAAACGATATTACCCACACCTTAAACCGCTTACGTTACCGATATGACGCAGTTATTACATCTGGTGGCATTGGCCCAACCCATGATGACATCACCATGGAGGCAATTGCTGAAAGCTTTGGGGTCTTGTTACTAGAACATGAAGCAACATTGCGTCAGTTGCATGCGCGTTATGGTGATAGGCTCAATGTTGGCCGAAGGCGTATGGCGCGCTTACCAGAAACGGCCGAGCCTATTCTTTGTGAGGCATCGTTTATGCCTGGCGCTCACATCGGTAATGTTTATGTGCTGGCAGGTGTACCCACGATTTTTGCATCGCAACTGGAAACATTTTTAGATGATTTTGGTGGCATTCCCTATATTCGCCATGAAATCGGTGTCGTTCTTGCTGAAAGCTTATTTGCCAAGGAACTGAGCGATATTCAAGCACAGTTCCCTAGCGTTGAAATTGGTTCATATCCAAAAGTGTGTGGCGACAAACCCTGTGGAAAAATTTGTTTATCGGCACAGCATGATGGTGCGCTACGTGCTGCCAAAGAGACCGTGCTTACCATGCTTCAAAATATCCATGCAAACCAAAAGTAGGAGAAAGTATGACAGAAAAAAAACCTGTTAGCGCACTATGGCACAATTATTTTAAACAGCAGGGCGGCTGGATTGAAGATGCCGCGAAAAAGTGCGAAGAAAACCTTCTATTTAAAGGCTTGTCTCCAACTGTTATCCGTTGGTTTGCCTCCAAAATGCATCCACGTGAATACCGTGCAGGTGAAAATATATTTCATGCTGGGGATGAAGGGGCAGGCGCGATTCTTTTGCGCACAGGAAGCATTGCTATCCGTAGTAAGGGTGTTGATTTGGCCGTGATCAAGCCTGGCGATATGTTTGGCGAAGTCGCCTTGGTTGATGGTCAGGCACGTACCGCTGATGCTGTTGCTATTGAACCTTGTAAGCTGGTTTTTTTATTGCGCACGGATCTAGACGATTGGATCAATAGCCAGCCCAAACACGCTGGAAAGCTATTGAAAAATTTAGGCGCAATGTTGGCCAGACGTTTATTAGAGTGCAATAAAAGTATGGCTAAAAAAACTTCAGGAGATATTTCCAAATGATGCTAATGGATAGGCCGACCAATCATCCAGTAGTCCAAGCTACCATTGTCTTTTTGACAGGGCTTCTGCTTGTCCTTGGCATTCTTCTTATCGCCAACCCCGTTGTTTTTGCGCTTTGTGTGTCACTTGGACTGTTTGCAGTTTTATCACCTGCAGTTGATTACTTTCAACAACGCGGCTGGCCGACCACCAAAGCGGCTGGCACAGTGATGGCTTTAGCAACCGTAGGACTTATATTGTTTGCGGCACTGTTGTATCCGCTGTTAATGAGCCAGGTTCGGCAGATTTCAGAGCAGGTTAGCCACCTTGACCAGCAACTTTTTTTGGTTCTTAGCAATACAAATGTCTGGTTGCTAGCCCATGATATTTCAGCAATCAATGCGCAAGAACTGACTGATTCAACGCTTAAGCAGGTAAGTGAGCAGGCTTCAAGTACGATTCATAGCATGTCTGACTTTTTCACCCATATTGCAACATCTTTGGTATTGATTCCGCTGGTTACATTTTTCTTATTGTGTGACTTTGTACTATTACGAAATCAAGCGATGCAGTTGTTGCCGAACAGGCATTTTGAATTGGGTTGGTTAATTTATATCCGTGCGGCGACTCAGCTTCAGAGTTATATTCGTGGGATTTCAATACAAGCCATGATTATGGCGACAGTCACGACTATTGGCTTTTGGTTGGCAGGTATTGATTATGCGCCATTATTAGGAATTATAGTTGGGTTGCTCAATATGATCCCGTTTTTTGGTATCTCGTTGGCTAAAATACCACCCGTCGTTGCCGTTCTTATTTCCAGTGATCCCAGTGCATTGAATATTATTTTAGCACTTGCTGTGGTGTTCATTGCGCAGGCTGTAGATAATGCCTATGTGATTCCACGTATTGTTGCCAAAGCTGCCAGTTTGCATCCATTAACTGTGATGCTTGGGGTTATGTTGGGTGGTTATTACTTTGGTTTCTTTGGTTTAATTCTTACTATCCCTGTACTATTTTCAATTAAAGTTGTTTTCAATGAACTGGTGAGAGGTATGCGGCGGCAACACCTTAAACCACTTATGTCATCGCTATGATGGTGCACCTAGATCCTGCAAGTGGTTGCGCTATGTATGCGCAAACACTTGCAGGATCTAGTGTATATTAAAAAGGCTGTATCAATAGTGGGGTGGGGGTGCCTCTTCATCGGGTCGCGCTAATTGTGTTGATTGCACGGATTGACTCTGTTTGAGGTAGTCCTGTATGCGCTGGACATTGCGCTCCAGCGCATCAATTTGCCTCTGCTGCGAGGTAATGACCTCATTTAACGCCTGCATTAAATGATCTTGATATGATATTTTTGTTTCCAGCTCAATCAAACGATGCTCTAAATCCATTGCAGTGGCTCCTCATGCAGCAATGCTGCTTGTTCTTTAAGTATCAATACATGCTCCTGCCAATAATTTTGTGTGTTGAACCATGGAAAGGCATGCTTGAATATAGGATCCTGCCAGCGCTTTGCCAGCCAAGCTGCATGGTGCAAGATTCGCAATGTTCGCAATGGCTCGATCAATCGCAGCTCTGATACCTGAAAATCACAAAATGTACGATAGGCTTGCAGTAAATGATTCAAAGAAGTCTCCATACAAGCCCTATCGCCTGATAGAAACATCCACAGATCTTGTACTGCGGGTCCCATCCGAGCATCATCAAAATCAAGAATATAAGGTGAGCCAGCACTTCCTTGGAGGCCATGTTTCCATAAAATATTGCCTGGGTGCGCATCGCCTTGAAGACGAATGTAATTGGGCTGAACATCATGAAATATACCCTCAATCTGATCCAGCAGGATTTCAACAAGGCTTTCATAAACACTTTCAAGCTCATGTGGAATAAAATGATGATCGAGCAAGTAGTCATAAGCATGATCGCCAAATGTATGGACATTGAGTGATGGTCGGTGCTTAAATGGTTTCTCTGCTCCCAAGGCATGAATGCGCCCTAAAAACCGCCCAAGTTGTTGCAAGTGTTGCACATTTTCTAAATCAGGTGCCCTACCTGCCCTTAATGGGTAAAGGGAAAAGTGATAACCTTCAAAGCAATGCAACGTAGCATTTTTAACCCATAAGGGAGCCACAACGGGGATATCCAATGCCTCTAATTCAAGTGTAAAAGTATGTTCCTCAAGAATTGCCTTATCGGACCAACGGTTGGGTCGATAAAACTTGGCAACCAGAAAGCCGCCATCATCAAGTCCAATTTGATAGACACGGTTTTCATAAGAGTTCAATGCCAGCTGATGGCCGTTGCAGACAAAGCCGAGGCTTTCAATGGATTTTAATATTTGTTCCGGTTCCAACTGATAAAATGAATCCAAAGAATGATGTTTGGCCATTATGCCACCCGCTTTAATCCCAATAAAAACTCAATATTACCCTTAGGGCCATGAATAGGGGATTCTATTACGCCCTGCACTTCAACGCCGGGTAACTGGGCAATTACAAATGCTTTAATTTTATCAACAACCATCTGATGAATCGTCGCATCACGCACAATACCTTTTTTAAGGTATGTGGCTTCGACTTCAAATTGCGGTTTAATTAAAGCCACACACCATCCACCGAGTTTTAGAAATGGCCATGATGGCGGTAATACTTTTTCCAATGAGATAAAGGATGTGTCCATAACCAGGGCATCCACGGATTCAGCAATCAATGCAGGGGTAAGCAAACGAACATGGGTTTTTTCCATGTTGATAACACGCTTATCTTGTTGCATTTTATAGTGCAATTGGCCGTGTCCAACATCCACAGCATAAACCTTTAGCGCACCATTTTGCAGCAAACAATCCGTAAATCCACCCGTTGAAGCCCCAACATCAAGGCAAACAGCTCCCTTTGCATCAAAAGGGAAATATTCAAGTGCGCCTTCAAGCTTTAAACCACCCCGCGAGACGTATCGCAAAGTTTCTCGTACCTCAAGTTCAATATCCGATAATACTTTATGCCCTGCCTTATCTGACTTTTGACCGTTCACATATACTAGGCCAGCCATAATCAAGCGCTGTGCCTGACTCGTTGAATCCGCCAAGCCACGCTCAAAAACCAAATGATCCAAACGAAGCCTTTTCATGGCTTAACATGCACAGCATGAGATGATGTGTTTTTTTCATCAGCCTTGGTCTTGCCAAGCAACTGCCTTAAAATACCGCTGATACCCGCCTGATCCAATGACAGATCCGCCAAAATTTCAGCCTGTGTTCCATGTTCAGGAAAGCTATCTGGCATAGCAATATGCCGAAACAAGCCTTGCCATCCATGCTGTAATGCCAGCGTCGCAATCGCTTCACCAATACCGCCCTGCGCGACACCTTCTTCGACCACAACCAGTGGGCAGTCATTTCTAAGGTGCTTCAATATCAATGCTGTATCCAAGGGCTTGATAAAACGTAGATTGATCAAGGTCAGCGCTTTGCCCAACTGATCACGCACTTCTTCTATCGCAGCTTTGCTATCGGCAAAGCGTGTACCAACTGAAATAAGCAAACCAGCATCGCCTTCAATGACCAATTCGGCTTGCCCCACGTGCAATGCCTTTGGGGCTTGCGGCTCAAGCCCCATCCCATTGCCGCGCGGATAACGAATGGCTGAAGGGCCATCCAACGTCAATGCAGTTGCCAGCATATTCCGCAATTCTTGTTCATTTTTGGGTGCCATCATTGTCATGTTTGGCATGCTTCGCAGCATAGCAATATCAAACATACCCGTGTGTGTTGCACCATCAGCCCCAACAATGCCAGCACGATCCAAGCAAAACACAACGGGGAGGTTTTGAATGCATATATCATGAGTAATTTGATCATAAGCACGCTGTATAAAGGTTGAATAAATGGCCACAGCTGGGCGTTTGCCCGCAACAGCCAAGCCACCTGCAAATGTTACCGCATGTTGCTCGGCAATACCCACATCAAAACAACGCTCTGGATGACGTTTGGCAAAGCGTGTTAAGCCTGTACCGCCAGGCATGGCCGCAGTGATGGCTACAATTCGTTCATCATGATCGGCTAAATCGGCCAAAGTATCGGCAAATACCTGAGTATAACTGGCTGCAGTATTGTTGGATTTTATAGGCTGCCCCGATTCCAAGCAATAAGGCCCAAGACCATGCCATGTTTCAGGATCTTCTTCGGCAGGCGAAAAACCTAGCCCTTTTTTGGTCAATACATGCAAAAGAATAGGCCCTTCTAAATCTTTGCAGTTTCCCAACGTTGGTAATAAATGTTCAAAATCATGCCCATCAATGGGGCCAATATAACGAAACCCCATCTCTTCAAACAATGTGCCAGGTGTGATCATACCTTTTACATGCTCTTCCAGACGTTTTGCAACATCAAGGGCACCAGGTAATTTTTCCAGTACGCGTTTGGCGGCATCCTTGGCTGATGTATAAGGCTTTCCAGTAATGATACGCGCCAAATAGGAGGACATTGCCCCAACATTTGGCGCAATCGACATTTCATTATCATTGAGGATAACCAACAGGTTGTTCTGGCGCGCTCCCGCATGATTTAAGGCTTCAAAAGCCATGCCACCTGTCAGTGCGCCATCGCCAATAATGGCAATGCAGTGGTGTTTTTCACCCTTTAAGTCCCGCCCAACAGCCATGCCGTAAGCCGCTGAAATAGAAGTAGATGCATGACCAGCACCAAAAGCATCATGCGCTGACTCTCGGCGTTTGGTAAAACCATTTAATCCACCATATTGGCGCATGGTAGGCATACCAGAAAGGCGACCCGTCAAAATCTTATGTGGATAAGATTGATGTCCGACATCCCAAACAATTTTATCAGTCGGCGTATTGTATAGATAATGCAAAGCAATGGATAACTCGACTACACCCAGACCTGCCCCCAAGTGTCCGCCGATGGGAGCCAGTGTTTCGATCATATAATCGCGCATTTGGCGTGCCAGATCGGGCAACTGATGGCGCGATAAGGCCTTGACATCATCGGTGCCTTGAATGCTTTGTAAAAGAGGGTAATTCATTGACCGCGCTCCAAAATATAATCAGCGAGCGCAGCCAAAGGCTTGCCCCTTTCGCCTAAATTAGTACAAGCTTCTAGAGCAATATTGCGCAGATTTTCAGCCAGCTCACGGGCACGTTGCAGCCCCTCAATGGAAACATAGGTTGCTTTGTTTTGTGTGGCATCTTTGCCTGCACTTTTACCCAGCGCATCCGATGTCGCAGTGGCATCCAAAATATCATCGGCAATTTGAAACAATAAACCAACCGCTTCGCCATAACGTGAACATGCATGCATCTCTTGGGCATTGGCACCTGCAAGCAAAGCACCAGCTTCACAACTATAGCGAATCAGTGCGCCTGTTTTATGTAGGTGAATGCGCTCCACGTCCAATACATTACGCACAGTGCAAATTTCAGCTTGCATGTCCATCATTTGACCGCCCACCATACCTTGTGCACCAGCGGCAATGGCAAGTCTGCGAATCAAATCCACGCGTATATCAGCATCAAGATCAATCATCGTTAAGCGCTCAAAAGCAAGTGTTTGCAAGGCATCAGCAGCCAGCACTGCCGTTGCTTCGTCAAATTGTTTGTGACATGTCGGCTTGCCACGCCGTAGATCATCATTATCCATACATGGTAAATCATCATGGATTAAGGAGTATGTATGCATGCATTCAATACTGATGGCAGCAGGCATTGCCTGCTTTTCATTTGAGCCGCCGCAAGCTTTAAAACAAGCCATTAATAGTGCTGGACGCACACGCTTTCCGCCAGCCAGTAAGGCATAAGACATGGCATCCCATAAGCGATGTTGAACCACTTGCTGATGTTCTGCCAACACCATTTTTACAGATTGTTCGAGTTGTTTGGCGTAATCCGCTAAAAAATCAGGTGCCTTCATCGCTTTAGGATTCATGTATCATTGCCATTTAAAATTTCCAGACGCTGCTCGGCGCCATCCAGCAAGGATTCGCAACGCCGCGAAAGCTTTACGCCTTTTTCAAAGGAGCTAACACTGTCTTCCAAAGACATTTGCCCCGATTCCAGTTGTTCTACCAAATGGGTCAACTCTGCCAATGCACCTTCAAAACTCAGTGCTTCGATGGTATTGCTGGAAGAATCGCCATGGGCATCATCAAGAATATCGTTAGCTTTTGTATTTCCTTGGACTTTGGACACATCGTTCTCCCTTTAATTCCCATTCCAGATCATAAGGGCGAATACTCTAAGAGACTCATCCACTTTGTACAAATCCGAAAAAAAAGCGTTAAGCTTGCAGCATGCGCATCATTCACCATCAACAGCAAGCTTACCCAGAGTCTGTCCGTGAGCAGGAAGCCATTGTTGCGGATATTATTGCTGGAGTATCGCCAAACACACTTATTCTCACGGAGCATCCACCGACCTACACTCTCGGCACATCCGCACAAGACTCCGATGTGCTAGTGCGCGAAATCAATGGTGAAACAATGGCCGTTTATCATACAGGCAGGGGTGGAGAGGTTACCTATCATGGGCCTGGGCAATTGATTTGTTATGCCATGGTTGATATTCAATGTGAAAGAGACTTACACAAACATGTACGGCGGCTTGAAAAGCTGATGATTCAAACCCTATATGACTTTGGTATTGAAGGTGTCCGCGATTCCCGTGGTATTGGTGTGTGGGTGAATGGTCTGAAGATTGCTGCTGTGGGTGTGCGTTGTCGAAAGTGGATAACATTTCACGGTGTTAGCTTAAACATTTCACCCAACCTTCAACACTTTTCGGGCATTATTCCCTGCGGTATGCGCGATACCCCAGTCACATCCATGCATCAGCTTGGGGTGAAGGTAACACGGCAGCAGCTTGAAGAGCGCATAGCGCACCATGCGACAGTGATTTTAATTCCCGTTCCTTAATGTCTCCAGCAAACGTTGGTGAATGCCATCAAAATCACCATTGGATAAAATAAGTACATCATCCCCAGCTTGGGCATGCTCAGAAATCTCTTGAATAATGCGTGCGGCATCCGCCAGCACATGGGCATGGGCACCAATATCCGTACAAAGCAAGCTTGTATCCAAAACATCACCTGCTTTAAGCCCTCTATCGGATGCTGGTGTGAAAATAATTTGGTCAGCACCTTCAAAACAATGCGGCAAACGATGCTGATGAATGCGGCTGCGCATGGTATTCGAGCGCGGCTCAACAATCACCCACAGCTTACCATCACGCTTCATCGCATATTTTGCCGCTGAAACCATGCCTTTAATGGCGGTAGGGTGATGGGCAAAATCATCAAAAACTCGAATGCCACGCGCTTCTCCAACCAAGCTCATACGACGACGAATACCTGCAAAACTCTCAAACCCCTTTTGAATGGCCGCTTTCGAAACACCCAGCATTGCTGCTGCCGCCGCGACTGCACAGGCATTGGACACATTGTGAATACCAATCATGCACCATGACACTTCAAAAACTTTGATGCCTTGATGATAAAGGCAAAATGCCGAGCCATCTTTTTTAAGCGCCTGCCACTGCCATGCGGTATCAGTGTACGCCCCCTTATATTCAGAAAAATAGCTTATAGGTGTCCAGCAACCGCTTTTGAGAACATCAGGAAGATGCTTATCATCCGCATTCACAACAATATGACCATTATTCGGGACTGTTCGTAAAAGGTGTGAAAATTGTCGCTGAATGGCATCCAAGTCGGGAAAAATATCGGCATGATCATATTCCAAATTATTAAGAATCAGCGTTTTGGCATGATAGTGAAGAAATTTTGAACGTTTATCAAAAAAGGCTGTGTCATATTCATCGCCTTCAAGCACAAAAGCATCGCCTTCACCCAAACGCGCACCGCCTTCAAAATTCTCAGGCATACCCCCAATCAAAAAACCTGGCGATTGATCCGCAACATCCAGTATATGTGCCATCATGGATGCAGTTGTGGTTTTGCCATGGGTTCCTGCTACCACTACGGCATGGCGGTTCGGTAAAATATAATTGCCCACAAATTCAGGGCCTGAGCAATAAGCCAAGCCACCCGAAAGAATGGCTTCAACTTCCACATTACCACGACTCATGGCATTGCCAATGACACATAAATCAGGTTTGGTATTTAAGTTGTCCTTAGAAAAAGGCGCTATTTTTATACCCAGTGATGCCAAATAGTCAGACATTGGCGGATAAACACCTGCATCAGAGCCTGATACATGCCAACCCTTTTCTTTGGCAAGCCCTGCTATAGCGGCCATGGCGGTTCCACAAATGCCGAGAATATGTAGCTTTTTTGAGGTTTCCATCAATATTGAAGCATCATCATGACAGATTTTTGCGCTGAAAAATAACGCTGCAAACACAAAGGATAAGTACGATTTCGCTCAGGCTATAAGAAAGAATTTGAAACATTTGTGACCATTCATAATGGGGGATATAACCAGCCATGTTCCGCAGATTCACGGCTTCAAGGTTAGGCAAAATATAATACATCGTTTGCGTTAATACCTCTAAAACAGGATTCTCCGATTGCTCACCAAGCTG
>JAUZQT010000035.1 GCA_030950825.1 Mariprofundaceae bacterium
AGGTTACCCTCCCCTGCTTCACCCTGAAAGGATAGGCTTCACTTCTATGCAAGCGTTTGTGCGTGCAGAGTGTAAGATATTGGTTTACATGGCGTATTGAAAAAACACGTAGTCACCTTGTTGGTGATGAGTGTTTTTTCAATAGTTCAAGTGAATCAAGAGCTTGCGCTATGGATGTGCAAACACTTGCAGGATCTAGGTAACAGTTAAGGGGCCATCCAAGAAGGCCATATCTTCCCATATATGGGTTGCCTTTCCATCCGCATCACGAAAACGCAAGTTATGCTGACGTGGCACTAGGCGGTGCGCTCGCCCATAGCTATCTTCTTGCAGGTCAACATCATCATCAGACGACAAAATTAACAAATCATCTTCAATCAAAAGGTCAGTGATTTCATACCCCCGCCCCATATATTGCACCCGAAGACCAATTAACTTTCGCAATGCCTGCGCATCTTCAACCAGTGCTTGCAATCCCGATTCACTCATCCCATGCTCCTCCCAGTATATTAGCTTCAACACGTTCTTTACCACAAAAGTATATGATGAATGGTAGCAGCATCATAGTATTTGCTGCAAACTATGAAAAAATTTAGGCAAAGAATTATTCAGGTCAAATAAGCATGAGTGTTTTTATAGGAGCTCAATCATGGCATTTTTGCAAAGTATCCAACAATGGGAATTTCTTCAAATCCCATTATCTCGTTGGTTTATGACCTTGTTTTTCCTGGCTCTGACCGTGGCAGCCCAGCGCTATATTATTCAAGTATTTCATCGCATCACCCATGCCTTTACCTCCCGTACAGAAACGCCATTGGATGATATTCTGCTCGCAGCTGCTGAAAAGCCTGCCGGCTGGCTCATTCTTACGCTGGGTTTGATGCTAAGCATCCATATCCTCAATCCTCCCTTAACAAGTTTTCCTCTTGTCGAATTCATCGATCATGCAGTTCGCATCATATCCATTATGCTTGCCAGTTGGTTTACATGGCGGCTGATTGACGGCTTCGCTGCCTATTTTTCTGCCCGTGCTGTGAAAACAGATTCAGCCCTAGATGACCAACTGGTGCCTTTTATCAGTAAGACACTGAAGATATTTCTTGTTTTCACTATTATTTTAGTTTTAGCCCAAAATATGGGTTATTCGATTTCTGGCTTGATTGCCTCATTGGGCATTGGCGGCTTGGCTATTGCAATGGCTGCCAAAGATACCATTGCCAACATCTTTGGTTCGGTCATGATTTTACTGGATCGGCCATTTACTGTTGGCGACTGGATAAAAACAAGTCAATTTGAAGGCGTTGTTGAAGAAGTGGGCTTCCGCTCCACGCGCATTCGTACATTTTCCAAAACGCTGGTGAATGTGCCAAACTCACAACTTGCTAATATGGTGATTGATAATATTGATGCCATGCCAAAGCGCCGTGTAAAAATGCGCATTGGTATCACCTATGACACAACGCCTGAGAAAATGAAGCAGGCAATTGCTAGTATTGAGAATATTCTACTAAACCACAAAGGTGTGGATCAAGATTATTCGCTGGTAAAGTTTGATAGCTTTGAAGACTCATCACTATCCATCTTCCTTTATTATTTTTCTAAAAGCACGGTCTGGGAAGAGTACTTACAAACGCGGCAAGAGGTTAATTTGGAAATCATGCAAGCATTGGAAGCATTAAACCTTGAGTTTGCCTTCCCTAGCCGTTCCCTCTATTTGCATCATGCGGATGATACGAACCTCGAAAAAAACAATGACTAACCCGCATTATTCATAAATGCTGCTGCGCCCTCGCTTGCTCCTTTGTCCGCAACGAATCCGTTGCAAACAAAGCTTCGGCGCGATCATCACGGCGATTCATGAATAATGCGGGCTAAGAGCCTCGGAAAAAATAAATCATCCACTTCTACGGGTCGAACCTTAAGGTTCGATATTATGGCGCACTTATTGTAACGGCGTCATTCGATGCAAGCGACGAATCTTCAGAATATCTATAAACATTTTTAGGGGGTCAATCAGCATACGCACTTTTGAATTGGATTCATTAACCCATTCAACAGGAATTTCAGCAATTCGGTAGCCCATTTGTGTCGCTAAAAATAAAACCTCAACATCAAAGCTGAAGCCATCAAGTTTTTGCTCCATAAATATTTGCCTTGATGATTTGGCTGTAAACGCCTTAAAGCCACACTGGGTATCTTGCATATCAATACCCGTTGCAAGACGCATCAACATATTAAAGCTCTTCCCCATATGTTCGCGCACCCATGATTGGTGTTGACTAATATCCGAATCAGGATGCTGGCGTGAGGCAATGACCACATCCAGCTGAGGATGGGTCTGTAGTATGGCAAATACCTTCTCAATTTCACGTATGTGGGTGGAGTGATCTGCATCAAGAAAGACTTGAATATCTCCCTTAGCGGCCAGCATACCACGACGCACTGCTGCACCCTTTCCTATATTTTTCGTTTGCTCAATCAATAATAATTCAGGCATGCTGCTCATTAATTGACGCACACATTCACAAGTCTGGTCACCACTCCCATCATCCACAACACACAACTCAAAATCATGCGCTAAATGCTCTGTCAGCCAAGCATAGGCATCTTTCAATGTGCTTGGCAGTCGTTCTGCTTCATTATATGCAGGAATAATAACGGATAACTTCATGGTTCTACGATATAAAAAAGAAATCCGCCCTGATCAACCGTGGCATGTATTTTTTCTAACCACGGCAACTGCTTGAACGACTCACTGCGCAAAATAACGGCATAAGCATGCTGCTGAGTTTTCAGTACTTCAAGGCCCTCAGCATTAAGAACAACCTGATAAGGTCGATCAGATTGAAACGATATAGATGGAAAGTTCAAATTATAACTATAAATAGGCAGATCTTTTGGCAAGCCTTGAATACTTTGCGCAATACTACTTTGTGGCGCTTGTGCAAGTTTCCCTGCAAATGTGCCCAAAGGAATCAGCAAGCAGGATTGCAACACAAAACCCAGCACGATAAAACGGTGCAGAACATACGCTTGCATTTGAGCCTTCCACAGCCAAAACAAAACTGCCAAAAGAAGAAAGCCTGCTAGGCTGATAAAAAAGCCTGGTTGAATATCTTGTGATAACACCGCAACGGCGCGTGGGTGGTGCACCCAATCGCTTATGTTAGAGTATATGAAAGGAAAGATGATCAATACAAGAGCAACGGGCAGCAGCATGATGAATGTTGCTTTTTGCATGCCAACAACTTGCCTCACGTCAGCAGGCTTTCGCCACCATGCCGCAGCAAGACCCAAAGCAATAGCGGTATACAAACAGGATATATAATGAGGCAGTTTGGTTTGCGCAAAACTAAATAAAACGAATACAATGATACTCCACAAAAGACTTAAGCGAATCATATTATCCAATAGCTCGTTGGATTCTCGTTTCCAATGCCGAATAAGATAAGGCATCCACGCCAACCAAGGCAATACAGAAATCATAAATACAACAATATAATAGTGCCAACCGCCGCCATGCCCCTGCATAGGCTGCAGGGCACGACCAATATTTTGCACCATGATAAATTCATACAAAAAACCGATACCATGTTCCAGCCATATCATCAGATACCAAGGCGTCGCAGTGATAAAAAATAGCAATAAGGCACTAATCCATGGGATGTTTTTGAGCGCGCGTTGCAAATCGCCGACCACCAAGCGATCCGCCACAATCACCAATATGGGGATCACGGCACCCACAGGCCCTTTGATACTCACAGCCACACCCATCATCGCCGCACACCACAAAGCATATGTGCGATTATCTGATTGCAACCAACGGAAATAATTCAATAAACAGGCTGCAACAAAGAAGTTTAACACAGCATCAAGAATGGCAGCATGACCTAAAATACCGACTTCCAACATGGAAAGGAAAATCAGTGCGGCTGCTATGCCAAATTGCGGGCTATGCATATCTCGCCCAAAACGAAACAACAGCTGGGCGGTGAGTAAAGTAAATATGGCCGATGGCAAACGAGCCGCAAAGGCATTTTCACCAAAAATAACAAAGCATAAGTTCATCATATAATAGGTGAAAGGTGGTTTTTCAAAGAATTGCAGGCCATTCGCAGTAGGTACAATCCATTCGCCCAAACGCATCATATCCGCAGCAGTTTGGGCATAAATGGTTTCATCATAGTCGAACAACGGCGCTAAACCCAAAGAAGGCAAGCTAAACGCAGCCCATATAACAAACAAGTACCATCCATAATGATGGCTTGGAATATCATCAATTCGCGTCATGTGACGCAGACTAGCGTGAAAACTTATTGAATACGAACTTCTATCTGGCGCATGTTGGCGCACCATTTGGATGATTTATTTTTCCGAGACTTTTAAACCCACAAAATATTAATCACTTTATTGTCGCTGCAAAGCAATCCACAATTGCGGCTATGCTCACGTCTCCTACAAGTACAAACACAGCATCGCCCCGAAATTTATCGCCAGAAGAAGCAGCAAAATGGATGAAAATTGCCACCTATGCATCGGCCTCGGTGGCAATCATGTTGATTTCTGCCAAGTTGTTCGCATGGTTATGGATCGATTCGGTGAGCTTATTGGCCACCTTGCTGGATTCTTGTCTGGATGCCATTGCGTCATTGATTACGCTATTTGCCGTACGTCACGCCTTGGAGCCTGCGGATCATGATCACCGCTTTGGGCATGGCAAAGCAGAAGCGCTGGCTGGCTTGGCACAATCCATGTTTATTACTGGCTCTGCATTATTCTTACTGCTCGAAGCATCAGCGCGATTTTTTCACCCCAAGCCAATTGAAGATTCCAGCATTGGTATCGCAGTGATGATTTTTTCTATTATTGCTACGCTGTTATTATTAACTCTGCAAAAGCATGTGGTACAAAAAACGGGATCCACTGCCATTGCCGCCGATGCCCTGCACTACAAAACGGACTTATATATGAATGCTAGTGTTATTCTCGCACTGGTTTTAGCGGTCTATGGCTGGTCTGGTTTTGATGCTGTATTTGGCATTGCTATTGCCTTTTATATTTTATACAGCGCCTATGAAATCATCCAATATTCACTGCATGACTTGATGGATCATGAACTGTCCGATGATGAGCGCGCGCAAATTCGAAACATTGTTTCTCAGCATCCGCAAGCCCATGGTATGCACGATTTACGCACGCGAAAGTCAGGCATTACAGTGTTTATCCAGCTGCATTTGGAGCTTGATGATGCGCTACCTTTGATTGAGGCCCATCGCATTGCGGATGAAGTTGAAGCAGCTTTAATGAAATTTTACCCCAATGCCGAAATCATTATCCATGAGGATCCCATTGGTGCCGTTCATCATTCTGAACCTTTTGTTCAGAAGCCCTAAAACTATTTTTGTGATGCCTGAGCTGTTGACACCTGAGCTTGTAAAAAAACATTCTCAAAGGCATAGTACGCTTATGCGCAAAGGACTTGCATTGCTGTTGGCTTTTTCATTCTTATTGATTGGTAGCATTCCAATGCTAGCAAGCACACAGCTTTTGGCCGCTAAGCATATGCACCACGATTCATCAACATCGACAGCAGAGAATCATTTGATGTCTGATAATATGAAGCAGTGCCGCATCGAATGCGCTTGTGGTTGCCATGATAATATGGACACCTTACCACTTTTGCTTTCTCCTCACGTGATTAGCTCTAGCAGTCAAACGCGCATCCACCTTTTAGCAACCCAATATTCTCATGCGGAACCTATATCCCATGAGCTTCACTTACCCATCCCTATTCCCCCTCCTAAATATTATTACAGCTGAGTCTTATTAGCCTCATCATCTATGCTACCTTTGAAATAAGATGCGCCCATTGTCATGCACCGAAATATCTAGGCATTGATAGCGAGTGTTATTGTGTAGTATAGCTTCTGAATACATTGATGAGATTTTACAGCTGCCTCACGCCCTGATAATAATTCCCCAGTGCTTCAACATGTTAATATGCCTATTTGAACAATAAAGTTGTCTTTTTGCACTTTTGTAATGGTGAATTTCCAGAACAATATTTTAAGTTTACGCCCAATAGCAAGCTTGGGAATAACCTTCAGGCGTGATAATAAATTATGCTAAAGAGCGACCTGTTTTTAATCGGTCGTCGATTTCAAACATTTAAAATTTATGATGATAATTTAATTATATAATATGGAGTTTTTATGAAACTTATGAACTATTGTGTGGCAATATTGGCCATCACTTTATTGGCTGGATGTGCAAATAGAGACACCGCGCCCGTCGCATCTACTGCAACCACGATTACAGGAAGTGCTGTAGCTGGAGCTGTAACGGGTGATGTTGTTGTTCGCACGGCCACAGGTGCGCAATTAACAACTGCCAAAGTTACAGGCGGAAAATTTTTATTGGCTTTGGCGGCAAGCGCATTGGCAAATGAACTGGATTTTGCGGTAACAGGGACTTATGTCGATGAAGTATCAGGGAAGTCAGTAACCCTGACTGCCGCAAATCCGCTGGCTCTACGTACTGCTAAAGACCATTTCGCAGCAGGTACAACAGGCAAGGCACCCGTCACCGTTGGCTCTACAGTGATTCGTCAACTGGTTGCTCATGGCGGAAAAACACTACTTATTGCTTCAACGGATTTTTATACAGCGTTTGGCTATAAACCTGACTTAGCGGCAGCACCTTTCTCTCCGTATTCAACAACGCCCACTGTGGCAACAGCACTGGATAAGGCAGCGGCATTTCGTGCCGGTATGTTTAGTCAATTTGCAACAGACCTCGGTCTTGATGCCATCGGCATGCCAGCTCTAGCCACTGCCTTGGCCAAGGATTTAGAGGATGGCAAGCTGAATGGCCGTGATGCATTCAATGCCGCTGTTACAATAAACATTACTGGCGGAAGCATTGATTTATACGCATTAGAAAAAACCAAGCCAATGCTTTCACGCCTGCAAATAGCCACATCCAAGTTTTCAGGAAGCAGCAAAAACATTGCAGCTGTGACAGCGCCGACAAGCTATCCAGCCGTTATTTATGATGCCGCTGGCGCAACGAAACGTGTAGCGCTTAGTGATGGCACTACACAAATAAATGTTACCCTGAAGACCGCAAATCCGACACCATTTATGCCTGGGTTTCGGAATGCACATATTACCCATCAAGTAACATTGACCAATGCGGCAACAAATGCCGTTATTGATGTTTATGCAGCTGGATCCCCAGTTATTGCAGTATATCAAGAGCCCATGATGTGGATGTTTTCAGGCCATCACCATAGCACCCCAATAGGGGGACAAACCAATACTTCAGCTTCAGCCAATGGGATTTATACACTGGATACTTATTATGTGATGGCAACGGCCATGGCGAATGGGGTACCCATGGGTTTATGGGAATATACTGTGAAACTAGTTGAGGCAGGCGGTACAACACAGACTGTCACTTTTCACCCCAAGGTAGGGATGACAATGGGTGGTGACTTATATTTTTCTAAAGGCACAAACTCTGCCGATACATGGACAAATGCGCTTGGAACACAGCCGCGTGAATACCGTACATGGCTGCATAGTGCTATAGCCAACCCTGCTGGCGGGCATGATCTTATAGTGTTTGTATCAACCGTTGATATGAGCATGGTTAATGGCGCAATGAGCATGTCATTTCTCCCTGTTAGCCCAACTCTAACCGTACACGGAGCATTAAATAGTGGAACAGGAATGCGGCCAGCAGTAACCATCACCAAAGTGACTGTTGAAGCCTCCGTTGATAATGGCACGACATGGAATGTATTGTCGCCTGTTATAGGAAAAACGGGTCAATATACAATCATTGGCCTAGCAGGTTTAAATAAAGGCGTGCAAAATACTGTGCATATTCGTTTGATGGTTGATATTGGTACAGGCCTTACTGCACGTGTTGATGCTGGTGGAAATAACCCTGTCTTAAAGTTCAAAGCACCATGATTCAGCCAATGAATAAGCTTGTGAGCACAGTCCCCCTCGTGGGGGCTGTGTTTTTGGCAGTTTTTATGACTTCTATGACTGCTGAAGCAGCATCATGCTGCGGTGGTGGCTCCGCCGCTGCTTTATTACTCCCTAAATATGGCAAAGCCGAGATAAGTGTGAATACATCATTCGAGCAATATGATGGCTTTTGGGATGGCACGGGTGTTTGGACTCCAGACCCAGCAGGCTCGAATTTATCACAGTCCCGAATGACGGTGGGTGGCGCATATCGTCTTGGGGATCGTTGGCAGCTGGCTGCTTCATTGCCATTTGTATGGAATAATAATCGCTATACAGGCCTCACAAGCCTGACCAGTGGATTTGGTGATGCTGCGGTAACGTTACGCTATGAAACATTTGATGGCATCAAGTGCGTATGGAATGTGGATACATGGGAGGATCTTATTCCCGCGATATATCTTAGTAGTACTGTCACGGTTCCGACGGGTATTTCACCATATGATGATGTAAAGAATAACTTCGATATTACTGGCCGTGGATTTTACCGTGCCGATGCCAATATACTCATTGATAAGACTATTTATCCTTGGAATATGTCTGTAAGCATGACCTATGGCACCCATATAGAACGCCCCATTAATCGAGAGTATGGGACTTATATCAAACCGTACCGCAAGCAGCTGGGAGATAGGGCATCCGTAGCTGGCAATGTCGGTTACACCTATTTCACAGATAGCATGCAGTCATGGACAACTACATTTACCTATGCAGATCTAAGGGAAGATCAAGCCGTGATCGATGGGCAGAAAGATACAACCAGCGGCTTGCGAAAACGTTCACTAAGCATGGCACTTGCTTGGTCTTCCAGTGATCGCGATTGGATTATTAACACCAGTTGGAATCACTCCATTCAGCTTGATAGCTGGGGAAGAAATTTTCCAACAACTGACATCATTAGCCTTGGAGTAAGCTATGTATTCCGTTAAAATAAGTGTTATTATACTATTACTTACGACGATGGTCGGTTGCGGAGGTGATAATAACCTCATTCCTTCAAATCGCGACCTTCGCCCAACAGTGACCGCTGGCTCAACGGGTCATTTACCAAGTCAAAAACTAGCCGACTTTAATCTTCAAGATAGCCTAGGAAACACTTGGCGTTTGTCCGACCACTTGAATACTGGCCTTGTGCCTGCAGACGCGACGGTGCTTTATTTCACCATGTGGTGTCCAATTTGTTTGGCGCATAGTGATCATATGCTATATACAGTGATACCCAAGTTTGCAGCCCGTGGAACGACCAATTATGTCCTTGTTGATTATGTTTCTGGATCTGTTGTTGGTGCTCGTTCATCAGAGATATCCAATGGTTATAACAATTCACCTTTTACGGTGTTGGCGGATAGCACGCAATCACTCATGCAGCAGCTCAATGCTTCGATGGGTACAACGGTTGTCGTTGACCGCTATGGAACAGTTTTAATGAATGAAGACTACCGTACTGGCTCCAATCTAACGAATATTTTAAATGGGATATTGCCATGAAATACATGATCGTATTATTGACTCTGCTTATAACTTCCTCGGCATATGCTGAGGAAGGCATTGAAAGGGGCGAAGCCTTGTTTACAAGTCGATGCGATGCGTGTCACCAAGCGCCAAAGGCCAAGTCATTAACGCTGAACCAATGGCGAGCGGTTTTGAAAACGATGAAAGTACGCATGAAGCAGGCGGGAATGAACCCTTTAACGAGTGAGGAAGCAGCTGATTTAGATCAATTTTTGGAGGCGAATGCACGATGAGATTTTTTGTAATATTGGTTTGTTTCTTCAGTTTCCTTTTTACACCTCATGCAGCTTTTGCAGATAGTGGCGAAGGAAAACTTCGCTGGGTCGATGCCAATGAGCAAGAATACGAACTTCAACAATATCGCGGTAAACCAGTATTGCTACACTTTTGGGCGGCATGGTGTGGCCCATGTCGTAATGAACTTCCCAGCTTGCTTGACTGGGATCGGCAGCACCCTGAAATTCAAGTTATTTACCTATCTTTGGATCGCCGAATTGGGCAGGCGGCTTATTTCCTAAAAGAAAGTCACTTGGATATTATTCCGCTGCTCGTTGATCAGGATGATGCAAGGGCGTTTGGCATACGGGGCTTGCCATCCAGCTTGCTGGTCAATGCTGAAGGCGTCATTCAGCAACGTATTTCTGGTGAGCGTACTTGGAGCAATGGCTCAATGGACTACCTTCTTCATTGATAGCGACGCAAGTCACATTTCAGCGAACACCTGTGAAACATCTATTAGCAACTGAAAAGCTTCATATACTCATTTGTTTCATGCTAGTTTAGCGCCCATGCAACAGAGCCTATCTCTTCAACAGCTAAGCGACACTTTTCGTCAAGGCTGTAAACCACGCCACTCATGGCGCATTGGAACAGAACACGAAAAGTTCGGATTTCATATTGATTCTCTCAAGCCATTATCCTTTGCTGGCCCTTCTGGTATTGCACAGGTCTTACAAGGTCTCATGCAATTTGGTTGGCAAGCAACGTATGAAGATAGCCAGCCAATCGCACTGACACGCCAAGGCGCATCCGTTACTTTGGAGCCAGGTGGCCAGTTGGAGCTTTCAGGAGCGCCACTGCTTACGATTCATGATACGTATACAGAAACCTCAAAACATTTTGAGGAGCTGGCAATCATCAATGATGCCTTAAATATTGATTTTCTTTGCATGGGGTTTCAGCCCAAATGGGTGCGCGAAGATATTGCTTGGATGCCCAAAGCGCGGTATGCCGTGATGCGTAACTATATGCCCAAAGTGGGTAACAAAGGCCTTGATATGATGCTACGTACATCAACGATTCAAGCCAACTTGGATTTTGAATCCGAGTCAGATATGGTGCGCAAATTACGCATAGGCTTTTGCTTGCAGCCTTTGGTCACGGCTCTTTATGCCGCCAGCCCCTTTGAGCATGGCAAACCAAGCCCCTATTTATCCAATCGAGGCGCGGCATGGTTGGATACCGATGCTGATCGCACAGGGATTCCTGCTTGTGTATTTGAGGATGGTTTTGGTTTTGATGCTTGGACTGAATGGGTACTGGATGTACCGATGTACTTTGTCATGCGCGATGGAAAGTATATTGATTGTGCGGGCGAAAGCTTTCGCGCTTTTCTGGATGGAAAATTGCCACAATTACCCAATCAATATCCGAGTATGCAAGATTGGGAACTGCACACCTCCACAGTATTTCCTGATGTTCGCCTCAAGCAATATATTGAAATGCGTGGTGCAGCAGCAGGTGATATAGACTGGATTTGTGCATTACCAGCCTTATGGAAAGGACTGCTTTATGATCCACAAGCGGAAGAAGACATCTGGAAGATAGTACAAGATTGGCAACGGGATGAGCTGCTTATTTTGCGTCAAGAAGCCCCTAAAACAGCACTTGCAACCACATTCCGAAATCACACCACTCTAGAGCTTTGCAAGACCATGCTGGATATATCGCAAGCTGGTCTTGAGCGCATCAATGCATGCAATGCGCAGGGTGAAAATGAGCAAATTTATTTGGCTCCGTTGCAAGCGATTCTTCTTTCAGGGAAAACGCGTGCTGATGATTGGTTGTATCACTATCGCCATGACTGGCAGCAGCGTGTGGATCCGCTGTTTCGATTAAAGTGATGCGTGTTTTACAATCAGCTCTGAATCACCTGTAGACATCATCATGGTCACCAATATCCAGCAATGTAACCACATGCTCACTTATTTTAAGCACCAGAGTGATTCGATAGCTGTATGTGATGCTGATAGCATGCAAGCCTTTTAGCTTTCCACCAAGAGCATGCAGCTTAAGTGAAGCTTGAAACGGATCTTGCTCTAATGCCATCAGTGCAGTCATTGTTTTTTGTTTCAGTTCAGGGTGCTGCTTGGCAAACCGCTTGGCAGACTTGATAAAAGAGGGTGACCACGCAAGTTCATACATCAGTCTGTGGGGAAAATTTCACGAATCAATTGATCTGCGTTTCCTTTTTGCACCAGCCCTGCTGCCACCTCTTCAAGCGATGCTTTTACGCGCAACTCCCAAGCGTCATTCATCTCATCCATCATTTCCTGATATCTTTTCTCTGTCATCACCACATATTGCGGACGATTGTTCCTGATAACATGAACAGGGCCACATTCAATTTGAGAATCAACAATAGAGATACCACGGCGTTTAATCTCAAGGGCTGATATCGTATTCACAGGCATTACCTCCAGCACTATATTATGGTGCAGATTATGGTACTTTTAAGAAAGGGTCAATATTAAACTGAGGAATCTGTTTGATGATGCCGAAACCCAACCAGCATTTGCTATTGCGCTTATGATACGAATTCAGGTTTGTTTTTTTACGTGTGCTATTTTTTCTAAAAATAGAAAACTGGAAAGAGGGTCGGGCTTTTATATCTTGAGGAAAGAGGGTCGGGCTTTTATATCTTGATATTCTTCCAAATTATAATACCCCAAGAAATTAAGACAAAAGAATCGCCTTCTTATTTCTTTTCATTCTCTTCCTCGCCCGATCAGCAGGCTCAATCTATCGTCAAAATAAGTGCTCCGCTTAGTGGAAACAACAATTATTCGACGCAGATTTTCGTAAAGTCACGTTCTATTCATGACAAGGCTTGCCTCACTCTGACAGATGGGTAAATCCATTTTTCAAAACGAATGCATGTAAACATCAATTAGAAAGTATTATTGTGATAGCCATTCTTGGGGTAATTTTCGGTGCCTCTTTTTTCATTGCGTCAACAGCTTATATGTGTTGCAATCACCCCAGAGTCGGAGTTTCGCATAACTCGATGGCATTATTATCATCATCATAACAAAATAACGCGGCGCGCCCTGATCGACTTCGCGTGTAGCTGATCTGCGCCTGATCCAACTTATCACAGGCTTCTCGAAGATCATCAATGGCCAAAGCGATATGCCTATCACGCCCACCATGCTCTGGGCGTTTGCATGTTTGGTATGGATTGGGGATGCACATGACATGTAATTGCTGACCGTCACCCAATTTGTAAAACAGCCCATCAAATCCTAAATCAGGGCGAGCATCGCGTTGTAAGCCCAATATATTGCCGTAAAATTCTTCAGATTTTGATAAGTCGGATACAATAATACTGACGTGTAATAAATGCAAAAAAACCTCCGTTGATTGTGTTCTTAACGACCATCGCTATATTCTTCACTCATTTCAAGCCTACTTGTACAAAAACACAGGCAGATGGAGCATATATGTTTGGACTCGGCCCGATGGAACTCATTCTTATTCTTGTAATTGTCATTGTCCTATTTGGTGCAAAGCGCCTACCAGCAATTGGCGAAGGTCTGGCCAAAGGTATTCGAAGTTTCCGTAGCAATATCAAAGATATTTCTGACTCCGATGAGCAGAAAGATGATTCGAAAAAGCATATTACACACTGATTGAAGCCTACGGTACTCATTCATGCCTGATATTGGTTTTTTTGAACTTTTAATTGTTGGTGCCATTGCCTTTCTAATTCTAGGGCCTGAGCGCACACCTGAATTCTTTGCACAAATTGGACGCTTTGCTCGGCAAGGTCGAGCTTGGATTTCCGATCTTAAACAGCAATTTGATGCTGAAACCAAAAGTATCAAAGAGCCTGTACAAGAAATTCGCGATGCCTTGGATGAAGGTTTAAACAACGTCACATCAAACCCAAAATCGAATGACACAGAACGAAAATAAACAAGAACCATCCATTCTTTCACATCTGCATGAGTTAAGACGGCGCTTTAAAATCGCCGTGATTACCTATGTCATTGGTGTGTTTGTGCTGATGAATTTCTCCAGCGTTATTTTTGATTTTATATCCATGCCACTGCGCGCGGCATTACCACCAAACACGCCACTTATATTTTTAAATGCTCCGGATGTGTTTTTCACTTATTTGAAGATTGCTTTGGTGTTGAGCATTTTCGCAACAGCACCAATCACCTTTTATCAGGCATGGGCCTTTGTTGCGCCGGGGCTGTATAAACATGAAAAACAAGCCTTTCTGGGCTTTTTCCTATCCAGCCTATGCCTGTTATTTGCTGGTGGTGCCTTTGCTTTTTATATCGTTTTCCCCATTATTTTTGAATTTTTCCTCGGCTTCTCCAGTGACACTATTCAGGCTATGCCAGCCATTAAAGAATACTTATCGCTGGTCATTAAGTTGCTATTTGCTTTTGGCATCAGTTTTCAAGTGCCTATCGTGGTAATCACGCTGGTTAAATTAGGCATTGTTGACATTGCAGATTTAACTGCCAAGCGCCGTTATGTGATTGTTTGGGCGTTTATTTTTTCAGCCGTTCTCACACCACCTGATATTATTTCTCAAGTACTTCTGGCTGTCCCTATGTATTGTTTGTTTGAAGTAGGAATTATGGTTGCGCGCTATTTGGAAAGACCTGTCACTAAAAGTTCTTCGTAAAAAACGGCTTAGGAATGCGAATGAAATAGCCATCAACTCACCGAACAGCAAAACTTAACGCTTCGCCTGGATCATCACCGAGTGTCAATACACTATGCCAAACACAATGATCCAAGTCCTGCTGAGGCAGTAATAATATATCACCTGTTTGCAAATTGTGACTATAACCTTTGTCAATCAGGTATCTGATAAAGTCAGGTTGTTGATCAATCAATTCCTCGACAATGGCATGATCCTGCTCTTCCATATAATCGGATAATTTTCCACGATGTTGAATCAATGTTTTTAAGTTATCACTCACGGCATTATTTTCCGCAAAGTTGATCATTTCATCCATCAAGGTTTGTTTGTCCAAAGCAAGCCAAAAGGTCGTACCACTTAGCTGTGCAAAGACAACCCCGGCATGCCCGCGCTCTACATCATGGTGGAATTGAGCACCGCCATTGGGGGCATTAAAATATACGATGCGCTCTACAAATGCAGGTTCTTTACCAAGGATTTCTTGTAAAAGGCTGAGAATCTCAGTGTTTTTTGTGATAATAGCGGATTCAGGAAACACTCTTTCACAAAGCTCTCCCGCCCAGAGTTGTCGTTCAGGATCTGCAGCAACATCTTCAAAGCCTTCCATGCCAAACGAGAAGCGAAAACGCAGTGAGGCATCTTCATCATGAAATGATAACCATGAAGCCTTGCACCACAAATCTTCAGCACAAATATCACCAGCTTTTTCGACATCGAAATAGACCTTTTCAATACCTTGCTCATCGTGTTCTTCTGCGGATGATGCGAGTAAGGCAAACTCAGGTCGAAGGCGTTGGTTGGTTGCGTCTTCTTCAAAAGCCTCAGCAATCGCTATCCCGCCTAGGATGGCTTCCATCATCTGATGAGCAGCTTGAATATGAGCCTTGGACTGTGATACATCTTGCATAGCTATAGCAGGTATAGTGA
>JAUZQT010000036.1 GCA_030950825.1 Mariprofundaceae bacterium
GTCGAAAACATGACGGCCCTCCAGGGCATCAGGTAATATGGAATGGTTACGCATATCTGCAATTAATGTGTGATGGGTATCTGTTGGCGGTAAGAGATGATATTGAGTAGTAAGAATATTTATGGCTAAAGGGCAGGGCTAGGTTGCATTGAAAGTTAAAAAATAAAAAAGCCCACAAATATTTCTATTTGTGGGCTTTTATAGACGTTGTCAATTGTCGATGTGGCGGAGCGGACGAGACTCGAACTCGCGACCTCCGGCGTGACAGGCCGGCATTCTAACCAACTGAACTACCGCTCCATGAAAAACGGGAAACTATTAAGAATAGAGCCCCATTTCAAGCACTCCCTTTGCAGGATATGGTGGGCGCTGCAGGACTCGAACCTGCGGCCACCGCCTTGTAAGGGCGGTGCTCTACCAGCTGAGCTAAGCGCCCTGAACAGGTGTTACCCTCTTCAGCGCGGCGAACATTAACGTTGCTTCGCCGATATGCAAGTGTTTATTTTACGGCATCTTTCAATGCTTTTCCAGCCTTGAACTTGGGTGCTTTTGAAGGCCCTACTTCAATAGGTTCACCTGTACGTGGGTTGCGAGCAGTACGTGCAGCACGTTCTGCTACAGAGAAGGTGCCAAAGCCTACTAAGCTAACGCTATCACCATTTTGTAGTGTGCTTGTAATACCATCCAATACAGCCTCAACAGCTGCTGAAGCTGTCATTTTGTTCAGTTCAGCGCTTGTTGCCACATGGCTAATCAAATCTGCTTTATTCATACTCTTCTCCCAGAGACAATAGCGTAAACGAGCAAATGAATGCTGTTTACCCCCTCCTATGTCATGTTGTTTTTGATAATTCGATCAATGCCTTGAAATAGAATTTTTATCCAGATAAATATCCATCAAAGAATCGTGCACGAAATTCTTCGGCATACTTATACCCTCTGGAACACGCGTCAAGACGTGTTTTAAAACTTCGTCCATATGAGACACATGGTGCACCTTCAAACCTTGCAAAATATTCTCGGGGATTTCTTTAAGATCTTTGAGGTTTTCTTCAGGAATGACCACTTCTGTCAGGCCGCCACGGTGCGCAGCCAGCAACTTTTCTTTCAGCCCACCAATGGGCAGTGCTTTGCCGCGTAGGGTAATTTCACCTGTCATGCATACCTCTTTTTTTACCGCAATACCAGTGAGGGCAGAGATGATTGACGTTGCCATGGCAAGCCCTGCTGAAGGGCCATCTTTGGGAATGGCTCCTTCAGGGACATGTACGTGAATATCCACTTTTTGATGAAAATCTGCTTTTAATCCCAAACTTGCAGCACGAGAGCGCACATAGGTGAAGGCTGCCTGAATGGATTCTTGCATCACATCGCCAAGCTGCCCCGTGATTGTCAACTTGCCTTTGCCTACCATCAATGCTGTTTCGATTTGCAAAAGCTCGCCACCAACTTCAGTCCAAGCAAGGCCTGTTACAACACCAACTTGATGCTCTTCTTCAGCCATACCAAAGCTATATTGACGCACGCCCAAATAGGCCTCGAGTTCATCTGGAGTTATTTTCAAAGCTTGTTTGGGTTTATCTTGAACCCATTTACGCGCCATCTTTCGGCATAGTTTTGCCACAGCACGATCCAGACCGCGTACACCAGCTTCGCGTGTGTAGTAGCGAACAAGATCCAATAATGCTTTATCATCAATATCAAAGCCTTCATCCACACTAAGACCATGGTTTTTTAGCTGTTTTGGGAGTAAATAACGTTTGGCAATCGCTAACTTCTCAGCTTCGGTATAACCAGCTAAGCGAATCACTTCCATTCGATCCAAAAGCGGACTGGGAATGTTTAAGCTATTTGCAGTGGTAATAAACATAACTTCGGATAAATCATAGTCGACTTCGAGATAGTGATCGTTAAAGGTGTTATTTTGTTCTGGATCAAGCACTTCGAGCAGCGCTGATGAGGGGTCACCTCTAAAATCGGCACCCAACTTATCAATTTCATCGAGTAAAATGAGCGGATTTTTCACACCTGCTTTTTTCATGGACTGCACGACTTTTCCAGGCATTGAGCCGATATAAGTGCGACGATGGCCACGAATCTCTGCTTCATCACGCATACCGCCCACGCTCATGCGGATGAATTTTCGGCTGGTTGCATGTGCAATAGAGCGCCCCAACGATGTTTTCCCTACACCAGGAGGGCCAACAAAACAAAGAATAGGCCCTTTCATTTTACGTACCAACTGCAATACAGCCAAATGTTCAAGAATACGTTCTTTGATTTTTTCCAAACCAAAATGATCTTCATTCAAAACGGCCTCAGCAGCACTCAGATCCCGACGGATGCGTGTGCGTTTTTTCCAAGGTAAATCAAGTAGGCAATCCAAATAGTTGCGTATAACAGTGGCTTCTGAACTCATGGGAGCCATCATCTTTAAACGTTTTAATTCAGCTTTTGCTTTTTCTTCGGCCTCCTGACTGAGCCCTGATGTTTCAATTTTTTTAGTCAAGGCATCCATATCGGACTGGGCATCATCTTCCCCCAGCTCCTTTTGAATGGCTTTCATTTGTTCGGATAAATAATACTCACGCTGGGACTTTTCCATCTGCCGTTTGACGCGTGTGCGAATACGTTTATCGACTTGTAAGATTTCCATCTCTTCTTCCATATAGCCGTATAAACGCTCTAGGCGCTCGATCACACTGGGTATTTCCAATAATAGTTGTTTGTCTTCTAGTTTTAAGCTTAAATGCGAAGCTATCGTATCAGCTAATTTATCAATTTCTTCTACAGCGGCAACAGATACCAGTACTTCTGGTGGTATTTTTTTATTTAATTTAACATAAGCTTCAAATTGTTGCTCAATTGTTTTGGCAACGGCTTCACGTTCGCGCGCATTATCTTCAGTTTCAGGCATGATTTGATAGTCTGCACGCAAGAGTTTGCCATCACTTTGGATGTTTTTTACGCGTACTCGCGCACCGCCTTCTACCAATACCTTGATGGTGCCATCAGGTAATTTTAGCATCTGCAGAATATTTCCTAAAGTGCCGACTTCATACAGGTCTTCAGGGTCAGGGTCATCTTTATCTGCATCTTTTTGCGCCAGAAGGACAATTGTTTTGCCTGATTTCATCACGTCATCCAAAGCGCTGACACTTTTCTCACGGCCCACAAATAGTGGCACAATCATGTGCGGAAATACTACAATATCACGCAGTGGTAAGACGGGTAAAAGGCCTTCTTTGCCGATGTTTACATCTTGCTCACTGTCACTTTCCCATTCAGCCACAATACTCTCCTTGCTTGTACACAACACCTGAAAACAAACATCTAGTCAGCTAATGTTGTTATACCTATCGAATAGCAATATGCGTTGCTATTTATATACCACTTTCTTAAAAAACTAATCGGTACCCCAAAGAAAGCCAAAAGGAGCGAGACTTTGAACAAACATCACAAACAATTGAGGCTTATCGCGATTTCCCAGTTTTTCATGGGCTATGCAGCCTCATCATTGGCCTGTAAAACCAATGTGGGTTTTGCTTCAGATTCAACAACCTTGCGATTGATAATGCATTTTTCTACATTGCCCATGGTCGGTATTTCATACATAACATCCAGCATAACGGCTTCCATAATAGCACGCAGACCGCGCGCACCTGTTTTACGTTTAAGTGCTTTATCTGCAATGGATGATAATGCATTTTCAGTAAATAATACATCAACGCCATCATATGATAATAGTGCTTGATATTGTTTGACCAAAGCATTTTTGGGCGCGGTAAGGATTTCTAATAGGGCCTTTTTATCCAGTTCGGTCAGTGTAGCAACAGCTGGAAGCCTGCCAACAAGCTCTGGAATAAGACCATATTGGATTAAATCTTCAGGTTCGACCTGTTTGAGTAATATGCTGATGTCTTGTTCATCTTCCACAACAACATTGGCGCCGAAACCAATAGAGCGCTTTTTACCACGTGATTCGATAAGTTTTTCTAATCCAGAAAAGGCACCACCCAAAATAAATAACACATTGGTGGTATCAACTTGGATAAACTCTTGCTGTGGGTTTTTTCGGCCACCCTGTGGTGAGACATTGGCAACGGTGCCTTCAATCAATTTTAATAAGGCCTGTTGTACACCTTCACCAGATACATCGCGGGTGATGGATGGTGAGTCAGCTTTGCGTGAAAGTTTATCAATTTCATCAATATACACGATGCCACGTTGTGCTTTATCAACATCATGATTGGCTGCTTGCAATAATTTTGAAATAATATTTTCAACATCATCGCCAACATAACCAGCCTCAGTTAATGTTGTTGCATCAGCCATCACAAAGGGAACATCAAATACGCGTGCTAGACTTTGGGCCAATAGCGTTTTACCGCAACCAGTAGGGCCAAGCAGAAGTACATTGCTCTTTGATATTTCAACATCACTTTGTTTATTGTGTTCAATGCGTTTGTAGTGATTATAAACAGCAACGGCGAGCATGCGCTTGGCAGCATCTTGGCCAATCACATAATCATCCAAAAAAGATTTTATTTCAGTGGGTTTTGGAAGTGCGGAAGTATCTGCATCAGCTTTTAAATCGCTTGATGCTCCCAGCTCCTCCACGATGATCTCGTTGCATAAGTCAACGCATTCATCACAAATAAAAACAGTCGGCCCAGCAATTAACTTTTTAACATCATGCTGACTCTTTCCGCAAAAAGAACAAAACAGCGTTGCATCACCATCATTTTGCTTACTCATGTCAAACCTCCATCATGTTTGTGCTATGCATGCACAACAATATACTTGGGAGTCGCAAAAAAAACTATTGCGCTCTATATGCCTTGCTTTATTGGCGTTCGTGAAGCTTTTTCGAGGCACTCACTTTTAAACGGCAATGGACTAACCTGAATAATTCACAAATACTGTCGTGCCCTTGCTTGCCCCTTTATTTGCAACGAATTCTTTGCCAGTCGACCGTATCCATTGGTACGGCACTCCTGACAAAAAAAATGTTGCAAATAAAGTTTTTTCGCAATCATCACAACGATTTATGAATTTCTCAGGCTAACTGTTGGTCATTTCAGAACGAGATGTTAAAACTTTATCCACCAAGCCATAATCACAAGCTTCTTGCGCGCTTAAAAAGTAATCCCGTTCAACATCATCGGATATTTTATCCAAGGGTTGACCCGTATGCTGTGCCATCATTTTGTTCATGTGTTCTTTCAGCTTAAGAATTTCACGCGCATGAATTTCAATATCCGTTGCTTGGCCTTGAAAGCCACCCAGAGGTTGGTGGATCATGATTCTTGCGTTCGGTAAAGAGAAACGTTTCCCCGTGGCTCCAGAAGCCAATAAATGCGCCCCCATGCTGGCCGCTTGCCCAACACAAAGGGTTGAAACATCACAGCGGATATATTGCATGGTGTCATAAATAGCCATACCAGCAGTGACTAGGCCGCCTGGGCTGTTGATATACATATAAATATCTTTTTCAGGCCCTTCAGATTCCAAAAATAACAGCTGAGCTGTAATTAGATTTGCCATATTATCATCAACAGGGCCACTTAAAAAAATGATGCGCTCTTTTAGTAAGCGTGAAAAAATATCGTAGGAACGCTCACCACGTGATGTGCGTTCTACGACCATTGGAACCAAATTCATAGATACTCCTTGTAAGGCATACACTGTCATTTGCTATTCAGACAACAAGCTTTCATTCATGACTTGGGGGCTCATCAGGCATTTTGATAATGAAAGAAGCGTGCTCATGCTAAGTCTTGAAAAAAGCATAATATTTCAGAAAGGTAATGTATTGCGATGCCTGCCCCTTTGCGGGACTAGGCTCGCTGAAAATATGATGCGGGAATTATGCTTGGCGATCTTTTTCTTGCTGCCACTCAGACAATGGCTTGGACACAGGATTTGTGGTGGCTTCAGCGATGATATGTTTGACACATTTTTGCTCCAAAAGACGATCACGTGTTGTTGCCATCTGTTTATCCTGGCCTTTCATCCAAGCAATAAATTGATCGTGACCTTCACCTGGGTATTGTTTTGACATCAACTCAAGTTCAGCGTCAACATCGTCTTTACCCAATGTAATATTTGCCGTATCGCGAAGAGATTGAATCAATACAGAAAGCTTCAGGCTGCGTTCTGCGCGTTCGAGCACTTCTTTTTTGAATGCTTCATCTGCAAGCATGTCATCGCTCATATCCATATTTTGCTGCTTCATGTTTTGCACGACGCGCTGCATGGTGTTTTTTGTTTCTTCTATAATCAGACGCTCTGGGATGGATATTTCATTGGCCAGTAGCAGCGCGTCCAATGCCGCATCGCGTGTTGCTTGAAAGGATGCTTCGTCGGCTTCATTACCCAAACGGCATTGTGCATCTTCGCGTAAGGCAGCGGAATTATCAAAGCCCAACATCTTGGCCAATGCATCAGCATCTTCGGCATTGGCCGATTGCGCTACAGAATTCACATGGGTCTCGAAGCGAGCCTCTTTTCCTGCTAAATGGGCGGCCTGATAATCATCAGGAAAGCGTATATTCACAGAAATATTCTCGTCTGCTTTGCGGCCGATTAATTGTTCTTCAAAACCAGGGATGAATTCTCCAGAGCCAAGTACCAATGCAACACTTTCACCTTCACCGCCATCAAAGGGTTCGTTATCAATAAATCCGACAAAATCAATGTTAAGTTGGTCGCCAACCTCTGCGTTGCGACCATCTTCAATAGTGTACTGAACCTGAGATTTTTGTAGGCGATCAACAACAGCATCAACATCAGAGTCTTCAACAAAAACTGTAGTTTTATCAAATGTAAGATTAGAAAGGTTAGCGACATCCACTTTAGGCCAAGTGACAACATTCATCTTGAATGTAAACTGACCATCAGGTTGCACTTCGGGAACTGTCAGTTCAGGTTGAACAGCTGGTATTAGACCAGAGGCTTCGATAGCGCCTGTATAATGAAGTTGCAACAGTTCAGATACGGTGTCTTCATGCAGTTTTGCACCAAATTGTTTTTGAATAACATGCGCAGGCGTTTTGCCAGGGCGGAATCCAGGTAACTTTGCTTGGCTTTTTATCTTAAGCGCGTGCCCTGAATAAATTCGGTCGTATTCAGCTTGTGGTAATGTTACATGAACCAGATGCTCGCTATCATTTAGCTGCTTAACATTTGTTTGAATCATTGATGGTCTCCATCATGGAAAATAAGCGTTGTCTCAAAATTAACAAAGCCACATAAAATGTGGCTTTGTTTATCCATATTATTCATAAATACTGGTGCGCCCTTGCTTGTTGCCCACAACGAACCCCTTATCGGTTGCCCGTAAGCGTGCCTACGGAAGACCCTTCTCTAAATCCGTTGCAAACAAATCTTCTTCACAATCATTACGCCGATTCATGAATAACAAGTTAAAATGGTACGAGAGGGGGGAGTCGAACCCCCACATCAAAGATACTGGAACCTAAATCCAGCGCGTCTACCAATTCCGCCACCCTCGCATAAAATACATAAAACAAAGAACAATCGTAGCTCTGCGGCCAAGCAAGTTGTGCAGTGCGGCGCGAACTATGCCACCCTGTAGTACAAAATCAATGGACTCATCTAGATGGCTGGATATTCGACATCCACAAGTGCCTGTGCGTGCTGCACGCAGACACTTGGGAATGATTGTTTTATGGTTTAGCAGAGTATCTTGTGAGTATGCTGAATAGTTACTCTTATTTTTACCTAGATCCTGCAAGTGTTTGTGCGTGCAGAGTGTAAGATATTGGTTTACATGGCGTATTGAAAAAATACGTAGTCACCTTATTTGTACAATACCTTCGCCAATTTTTATCCTGAAACCAAGACAAAAAGTTAATGTTTGTAACAGTTTTATTTGAGTGTAATCCGTCGTCCGCTCAGTCCTGTGTTAGCCTTATACCCCTGGTTCTCTTATGGAAGATTCCTCAAAAAAACTATGATCATGCAATCTACACGATAATTTTTACGTACAATAAAAATAATATAACTGCTTGAAATATATAGATATTACTCCATACTTATGTTATTATAACTCTCTGATTTCCAGAAAAAACGGGGGTTCAAATGATGGATCAATCAAGTGCCAATGATGAGTAC
>JAUZQT010000037.1 GCA_030950825.1 Mariprofundaceae bacterium
AAACAGGCGTGTTTATCATGGATCCTCAATACAAGCACTTGAGGATGACGAAATAAATGCATATTTGAGTAGGCTGCGGGATAAGTCATAGGTAAGTTGCGCTGCTACTGCTTATTTTTTAATTATGCTGAATAGTTACGAGTGTTTCTCGGCTCTTTTGATACCTGGATTGATTTTCATAGCATGATCCTTAAATCTTTGGTGTGCTGAAAGTTTCAGCAGTATGGTACGATATCAGGCTCAGTTTGTCATTGTGTTTGTATACAATAAAAGGCTGGGAAGTTCCAGCTGCAGCTGGATATTCGACATAACAGGCACTGGACAAGAAGCGCCTCCAAAACGTTTCACAGAACAAACAGCTTGTCGCCGTTTTCCTCGCGCTCCTTCTCTCTGAACTTTCTGATGCCCGTATTCTCGCCCTGATGTTTTTTTACTTCTGAGCTCCATCCATACCCTGAACGCCGTCGATGCTGTTTCTGGTAAGACGCTGAATAAACCACCCCTGCTTCGTAGAGTAGGTTCACCATCAGACCCTTGCCTTCGGCGAGTGTTTGTTTCACCATTTTGCGATGATAAAAAGATTCACACGCAAGGAGCTTGCTCCCTATCAGAACTGGGTGTTTTATTTTTCCGCCACCCTTGTTTAATAGGAGATATTAGTTTGATCGAAGTTTCCCCTGAAAAAACAAAGACTTTCGGGTATACAATCATTGCCTTAATGGCATTTGCAGCAAACTCTGTATTGTGCCGAATAGCATTAAAAGATAATGCCATTGATGCATCAAGTTTTACAGCGATTCGGCTTCTATCTGGCATCGCAATGTTTGTGATTCTGCTTAGTCTAAAATCCAAAAAATCAAATGACATGCCTAAAGCTACGAATGGTAATAGATGGCCTGCTTTAATGCTGTTTTTATACGCTGTCACATTCTCCTTCGCATACGTATCATTGGATACTGGAACAGGGGCGCTTGTGTTGTTTGGCGCGGTTCAATTAACAATGATAACGGCGAGTATCATTGCTGGAAATAGATTGCATTTATCTGAATGGTTGGGGCTTGTTATTTCCTTCGCTGGACTTGTGTATTTGGTCTATCCAAGCATTACAACGCCTAGTATATTTGATTTTCTTTTAATGGCGGTATCTGGTGTTGCATGGGGGGCATACTCATTGGCTGGTCGCGGCTCAAGCAATCCCCTGAGAGATACAGCCCTCAACTTCAAGCTTACTGCGCCATTGGTGTTAATTTTAGCCTTGATGACAATACCCTTAATAAATATTTCTCTTGAGGGGGTTTTATTAGCCGTTATGTCTGGTGCTTTTGCTTCAGCACTAGGCTACACCGTTTGGTATATTGCATTGGGTGGCCTATCTGCAACCGAGGCATCAGTCGTCCAACTATTGGTTCCTGTAATTGCTGCGATGGGCGGAGTACTGTTTGTGTCTGAATCAATCACTACTCGGCTTGTTGTTGCCAGTGTTCTAGTTCTTGGCGGCATATTGACTGTGGTTCTAGGAGGCTGTCCGAGAATAGAGACCGTAGCGAGGAAACCCCCATTTCGGCTATGATTTCCGTCTATTTTCGTTGAATAGACCCTGCTATTAGCCTCACACGCCGAAAATCATGACTCAAAATGGGATTTCCTCGCTACGGTCTCTATTCTCGGACAGCCTCCTAGGAAAAGCCAAATTCACTGAACGTCGAACATCATAGTTCGCCACAGTCATATATTTGGCACAGCCTTTATGCTGTGGGATTTCAAGTATTGGAATACATTGATATTATTAAGGAACGGGAATTAAATAACATGTGCATTTGAAACGTGATGTTGTCGAAAGATATATTTAAAATGGTGATTGAACATGCGCCATTATTTGCCATGGACTTGGTTATCATCAATGATGAGGAGAAAATTTTACTCGGTAAACGCAGCAATAACCCAGCGAAAGGTTTTTGGTTTGTTCCCGGTGGGCGAGTATTTAAAAACGAATCTTTGGATCAGGCCTTTAGACGCATTTCTAGTAATGAACTGGGTGTGGCATTGAAGCGATCAAATGGTACATTCTTGGGACTGTTTGAACACTTTTATGATGATTCAGTCTTTGGGTCAGGTATATCCACCCATTATATCAATGCGACACATGCCTTGCGAGCGAATATTGATCTAGCAAATTTACCCCAATCGCAGCATCAGGAATATGTATGGATGAGCGTGAATGAAATGCAGAAAAATGATGATGTGCATCAATACAGCAAGGTGTTTTTATCAGCCTTAAACGGAGTTTGAATTGCACTTATCGAATCAACAAACAAACCCAAGTCGCTGGCAAGGTGATCGGTGGTGTGACTTTGTTCAATTCTTAAAAGAGCAGGGCGTTAAAGTGCGTGAAAAACGCATTGAAACAGGGGTTTATATTACCGATGCTGGTGGTTTGGCGCTTGGTTTACCGCACGGTGTGGTGATTGCCAAAAATGCCCAGCAAATTTCAATTTTGATGCAAGCTGCACAGCAGTTTAAAGTACCCGTAACCACACGTGGCGGCGGTCTTACAACCGAAGGGGAATCAGTGGCCTTTGGCGGCGTATTGCTGGATATGACGGGTATGAGCCGTGTTTTAGAGGTCGATGCTGAAAAGTTAACAGTGCGAACACAGGCTGGTATTTTTTGGCATCACTTGGCGGAGACTTTGCGCCGTGATGGCCTGGATTATCTTTCGGCACCCTTGAATTTAACCGCATCGGTAGGCGGAACACTGGGGGTGGGTGGTATTGATGTTAACTCATCCAAGCATGGTTGCAGTGCCGATCAAGCACTATCATTGCAAGTCGTTACCCCTACGGGAGAAATTATTGAATGCTCAGATGACGAACATAGCACACTGTTTGAACGCGTTATTTTAGGCTATGGTCAATTTGGCATCATCACCGAAGCCACCTTGAAAATACGCCCTTATACACCGCTGCGTATGCATTACTTTTATTACAGTTCGCTTAAAATATGTATTGAAGACTTGCTGCGCTTAGATAAATCCCAAACCTGTGATTATACAGGTATTTTAACCATGATGGACACCGCAATTACCTTGCTGGTTGCCTTTGATTCAGAAGAGCGTGAAGCTGATTTTATGGGTGGTATGAAGGATACATTACGCGGTTATGGTGAGATGGGCTTCGCTCTGCGTCTAGCAGCAAGTTTTGCATGGCGGCCTTGGAAATGGAAAGAAGCGTTGTTTTTATTGCAGCGCAAACGAGAGTTATTCCCTGATTTACAGCCTGCACATCATATGCAGGGTGAGCTAATGTATGATCGAACCGCCGTTTTTTCAAAAGCCGTGTGGAAACACTGGGGTGATCGTCATATGGTCATTCCAGATTTGGCAAGCAATGCAGATAAATTTATTGAAGCCGTCGAACGCGGCAATGCAGTGTGTCGGAAACACTTCCCTTATTACACCTTATACTGTGTCGGTATTCGCCTGCGGGATGAGCATCAAGCGCATTATGAGCTTTCCAGCATTCCTTCCGATGCCAGAGGCTGGGCATATGGTTGTGAATTTGAACCGATGTATCATGGTCAGGAGTATAGCCGCGATACACTGCAATCATTTAAAAATGAAATTTATGATGTTGGTGTTGCGCTTGGAACCAGCTATTACCGTTTTGGCGGCATGATGAAAGGCTATATTCGCCGTGCGCTGGGTGATGCTGTGGTAGAAAAACACTTGAAATTGAAACAAGAGGCTGACCCTGCCATGATTCTTAATCGGGATGTTATTTTTTAATGTTATTTTCTTTGTTGCGTCAACCTTTGAAAGCTTCAAGTTATGGCGACTGCCACGGCTGCTCACTTTGTATCTTGCCTTGCCCTATGTGGCGACAACACCGCGATGTCATGTTTAGCCCGCAAGGCTTGGCCAAATCAATGCAAAACGGTGCGGTGGCAGAAGATCTTCGAGAAGTATTAAGTAGCTGTATTATGTGTGCTGCTTGCGATGTAATGTGCCCTGAAGATATTGCTATCACAACCATTATCAACAGTGCAAGACAACAACTTGATTTGCTTGAACCAGCGCCACCGCAAGCCACTGAGTTAACATCTTTTATCATCAGCTGTGATCCCTTTGTGCAAGCGCAACTGTGTAGTGATGATTTGTATATCATTGATGCTGCGCCATTTCATCAGCAACATGCTGAGCGAGTTGCGCATTATACAAGCTTGAGTACCCAGACTGGTTGTCAGATGAATCTTGATTTAAATCGCATGGCCATAGCCATAGGCGCAGTATCACTGGCAGAAAAAGCGGGGATGTTTGATGTGGCGGCACAAGTTCAATGGCTTCTTCAGGGTAGAATATTTAACCGCATCATTGTTGAAAATGCCGATGACATAAAAATTCTATCGCATGCAACGGGCAATACTGTGATTCATGTTTCCGAGCTAATGCCGCGCCATACTATAGGAGTGAAATAAATGATACGTAGTGTGGATGTTGTCATTGTAGGAGCAAGCCTTGCTGCCGCAGCCGCAGCCAAGCGCTTGGTGGATGCTGGCCTCGAAACCATCATTTTAGAAAAACAAAAGCTGCCACGCCATAAAATTTGTAGTGGTATCTTATCCCCACGAGGTGAGCGTTTCTTGATTGAAAATTTCGGTGCTTTGCCAAACAAGATATTGCACGAGCCCAATACTTGCCGTGGTGTAAGCTTTCACTTTCCAAGCATGTTGTCCTTATCCATGGATTTTTTTGGTGGGCCAACGCCACACCTGCACCGTAAATATGCCGATCACTGGGCGATTAAGCAGAGCCATAGTGAAGTGATGGATGAAACATCCTTTTTATCACTGTCTCAAGATGATGATAATGTATTGGTCACGGCGAGAAAAAAGGGTGGCGATAGCTTCCAAATAAAGACCCGCTATGTGATTGGTGCCGATGGCCCTGTATCCCCTGTTTTACGCTCGCTTTATCCCAGTTATCATAAGGATATTCCCATGTTTTTTGTGGGTCAAAAATTTCATGAAATTATTGACTGCCCACTGGATGAAGCTTATTTTCATTTTTGGTTTCACCCTGATTTAGGGCATTACACATGGAGTCATGCTCGTGATGGTCGGCAGATTGTTGGGGTTGGTTATAAAGTGGGTGAAAAATTTCATGATCGCCATCGTTATGTGGCAAAATACTTTGAAGAAAAGCATGGGGTGTACTTAAAGCCTGCCGATACTGACCACGAAGGCTGCTCGGAAAATTTTGGACCTTCACTCATTAACCGTTATGTATTTGGAAAAGGGCGCGTGCTCATTACAGGCCAAGCCTCAGGTTTTTTGAATATGATAGGGGAAGGTATGAGTTGTGCCTTGCATTCAGGGGCGATTGCGGGTGAATCTATTGTGGATGCAATGTTAAGAAATAAAGCTGTGCAAGAGGTTTATCGTAAAAAAATTGCATCTGAGGTTCGTCGCACCACCGATCAATGGAATCCGCTCAAAATTGCTTTTTCAAAACCACATGAAGCAGATTTTCCCAAGGCACTGATGGCATTGCCAGCAAAAGATCGCTTAATTCTTTTGCGTGATGTTTGGCATTTTGTGAAATTGTATAAAGAATTCAAGTGGGGCAGGCAAATCGCAGCGCTTAGCATGCAGCGCTTGTTGCGTGGTGATTACGCACAAAAAAAATGGTTGTAAGCCAAGTATTATAAACAGGAAGGATCGCAAACGTTGTCTTCAGCTCTTTCAATTCGCAATATTCTTTTCCCTACAAGTTGCCTGTTCTGTCATACTGTGATGACAGGGCATGAAAACAGCTGCTGCTCGGACTGTTTGAAAAATATTCAAACATTCTCCCCCTACTGCTGTGAACGGTGTGGCATCGTCATGCCCAGTCGGTTGCAGCTAAATTTATGCGGTGCATGTTTGCAGAACAGCCCAGTACAAGAAACAACGCATAGCTTATATATTTATCACGGAGCGGTGCGAAATGCCGTATTGGCGTGGAAGTTGCAGGGTCAGGATGCTGCGATATTGTGGTTATTGTCCGTGGCTTCAAAACGTCTGCGGGAATTGATTCACCCCGATGATTTGTTATTGCCTGTGCCTATGCCGTTATCACGCATGAGAAAGCAAGGGCAACACCATGCAGCAGATTTGTGCCGTCATATTGCACAACATGCGGGCTGCTCTTGGGACTGGCGCGTATTGCGCCGAAATGGTGAGCAAGCTCGTCAGTCGGCATTATCAGGAGCTCAGCGCAAAAAGAATCTACGTAAGGCTTTCAGTGTTGATACAGACTATTGGCAACAACAAGATGAACTTGCAGGACGAATTTGGGTGATTGATGATATTATTACAACGGGTATGACGCTACATTTCGCATCCAAAGCATTGCGTAGTACTGGAAAGAAAATACATGCACTGTCGTTAACGCGCACAGTAAAAGGTGGTTAAATGATGGCAAACATTGAAGTTTATTCAGGTGACTATTGCCCATACTGCATGCGAGCGAAGGCATTATTGCAGCAGCGCGGGCTTGAATTTACAGAGTATAACGTCCAGAGCGAGCCGCAACGTAGGGGTGAAATGGCTGAGCGCGCGCCAGGTGTGCGCACCATTCCACAAATTTTTATCAACAATCGCCATGTTGGCGGCTGTGATGATTTGTATGCCCTGGATAAGAAAGGTGAGTTGGATGGCTGGTTGAATGCGTAAAGAAATTCCGATGCCAGACCCACATCACCTTCTGGAAAATAATGAAGCTTGGGCAAAGATGCGCTTACAGCAAGATTCCGATTTTTTTGCACATCTAGCAACCCTTAAAAAACCGAAGTATATGTGGATTGGCTGCTCTGATTCGCGTGTTCCTGCCAATGAAATGATCGGCGTGGAGCCAGGGCAGGTGTTTGTTCATCGAAACGTTGCCAATCAGGTGCAGCATACCGATTTAAACTGTTTGTCAGCGGTGCAATATGCCGTGGATATTCTGGGTGTCGAACACATCATTGTGACAGGACATTATGACTGTGGGGGCGTTCGCGCCGCCATGGAATCGCAACATTTTGGCATTGTGGATAATTGGATTCGCGGTATTCGTGATACGTACATTGATTATGCTAGTGAAATGAAAGCTTGCGATGCCCACAAGCGTTTGGATATGTTGTGTGAACTCAATGTCAAACGTCAGGTTGATAAGCTAAGCCATACACGCATTGTACAAAATGCTTGGGCTACAGGAAGAAAGCTATCACTTCATGGGTGGGTTTACCGTTTGCAAGAAGGTTTATTGCGCGATTTAAGAGTCACAAAATCGTGTGCCAATGATGTACCATCCATTTACCGTGTAGCTGGCGTGCCTGATTTCCCTTGTAACTCGGAAGACTAATGTTCATTGAAAGTTTAACGCTCATTACAGGTATTGGACTACTGGTCTGGGGAGCCGATAAGTTTGTTGATGGCTCTGTCTCAATAGCCAGAAACTTGCGCATTCCACCCATGGTGATTGGTTTAACGATTGTAAGCTTGGGAACATCGCTCCCCGAAATGATTGTTGCGGGCGTCGCGGCATATAATGGCAACCGTGACCTCGGCATTGGCAATGTCGTGGGATCCAATATTGCGAATATTGGTCTTGTTTTAGCGATAACCGCGCTCGTTTGCCCGCTTGTGGTACGCTCAATGACATTAAAACGGGAAGTTCCGATCTTGTTTTTAGTGACTGCTTTTGCTTTTGCTTTACTTGCGGACGGCGAACTAAGCAGAATGGATGGCGTTTGTTTGCTGCTTGCTTTGGTGACGTTTTTGATTTGGGTCACCAAAGTCGCCATGAGCAATCGGCATGATCCGATGGTTGAAGAGCTCACAGAATCAATGGCTGATGAAATGCCCATAAACACATCCATTGTTTGGTTTCTGGTTGGCCTTACTGTACTTTTTATAAGCTCCAAAATGGTTGTTTGGGGATCTGTCGAAATCGCCCGGTTTTTTGGTGTGAGTGACCTTATTATTGGATTAACAATTGTTGCCATTGGAACAAGCCTTCCCGAGCTGGTGGCATCGGTGACGAGTGCTTTGAAAAATGAAGCAGATCTTGCTGTAGGCAATGTGATTGGCTCGAATATATTCAATTTGCTTTTGGTTCTGGCAATGCCTGGGCTAATTTACCCAGGTGTCTTTGCACCAGAAGCGCTTTTGCGTGATTTCCCCATCATGATAGCCTTTACCATCGCGCTTCTTTTTGTATCGCTGAAGTTTAAATCTGAGGGGAGAATAGGCGGGCTTGGTGGTTTCTTATTGCTCATGGCTTTTTCTTCATATCTTTATCTGTTGTACTTGCAATCGGGAGCAGCCTCCTAGGAGGCTTTAAGATTATCCAGTGGGCTCACCACAGCTCCGAGGTTTTGCTGTAATACATGGGTATAGATCTCCGTCGTTTTTACATCCGCATGTCCGAGGAGTTTTTGAACCACGCGAATGTTGGTTCCCGATTCAAGCAGGTGGGTGGCAAATGAATGGCGAAGCGTATGTGAAGTCACACGTTTATTGATGCCTGCTTTTAGTTTTGCTGCCCTGATTGCCTTTTGCAACCCAGATTCATTCACATGGTGACGACGTGTTTCTCCGCTTTCCGGGTCTTGAGAGAGTGATTTAGAGGGAAATAGATATTGCCACTCCCATGATTTTGGTGCACTCGGGTATTTTTTAGCCAAGGCATGAGGTAGCCATACATTGGCATGTCCGTTCGCTGCATCCTGGGTAAATATTTCTCTTACGGATTGAAGATGAGCCTGCAAGTCTTCGCATACTGAAGCAGCAAGCAGTGTCGTCCTATCTTTATCACCCTTGCCTGAACGGATGGTGATATAACCATTGGCAAAATCGACATCTTGGACGCGAAGGCGCAAAAGCTCCATCAGACGGAATCCTCCACCGTACATGATACGAGCCATCAATGCTGATTCAGAGCTCATATATTGAAGGAGGTTAATCACCTCATTCTGGCTTAGCACCACGGGCAACCGCACCGGCTTTTTTGAACGAATAGCTGCAATGTTCTCAGAAACAGGAAGGTCAAGCACCTGCTTGTATAGAAATATCAGAGCGTTGAACGCTTGATTCTGGGTGGAGGCCGCAACGTTCTTTTCCACAGCAAGGTGGCTTAAGTAGGCCTCAATCTCAGTTTTACCCATCTCTTTTGGGTGTTGTTTATGATGGAAATAAATATAGTTCTTGATCCAACGAATATAAGCCTGTTCAGTACGTTTCCCATAGTGATGGTAGCGCAATACCTCAATAACCTGATCCATCAAACGCAATGACGATGGGCGAAATGTGGCGTTGTCCTTGACCTTGTTCGGGTATGAAGTCATATTAGCTCCTTTATCCATGGTTGAATCTTAATATTCAATATTAAGGAAATCAAGGGCGTATATAGGAGGGTAATACATGGAAAACCAAGTACACGTATTACCTAGTTAGTTGCGACACGAAGTCGCGTAAGTATTTGTTATGATTAGGTGTTTTGGAATTTTGAAGCCTACTACATAACCCAGTGTTCTAACACTGGTATCCAGCAAGTCCATGCGTTG
>JAUZQT010000038.1 GCA_030950825.1 Mariprofundaceae bacterium
AATAATGGATGCCCCCGTTATAAGCCGTATAAATATGATAATAGAAAAGCCTGACCCTGTTCTTCATGATCCGGTTCTTACAGCAAAGAGAATTGATGCTTGATGCTGCTTGCAACTAACGACATGCTACGCGAACGTGGATTTAAGTTATATTACAATTTTGGATTGAATAACTACACCAGACAGATCAAGCGTTACTATAAATCATGATTGGGAGACAAACATGCGTTTTACATTATTTTTATTGGTTAGCTTCATGAGTGGTGTTGCCTGGGCAGGCGACAGCATCAATATAGCGCCCGCAACAGCCAAGCAAATTCGGGAAAACATTCCATCCTTACCCATTGATGCCATTCGCCTTTCTCCTATTCGTGGGCTTTATGAATTACAAGCTGGAGGGCAAATATTTTACTCTAATCGCACTGGAAAACACCTGATTGCCAGTGGTCACATTTTTGATGTTTCGACGCACACTGATTTAACGGCCAAACGCCTAGAAGAAATCAATACCATCGACTGGTCATCCTTACCGCTAAATCAAGCCATTACTTCTGGCGATGCTGATGGTTTGCCTGTTGCCATTTTTACAGATCCTGAGTGTCCTTATTGCACAAGGTTGGAGCAGCAACTCAAAGGGGCAAAAGGCATTAAATTTTATACATTCCTTTTCCCGCTGGAAAGTATTCACCCCAAAGCTCGCGCCAAAGCTGAATCCATTTGGTGCGCGGAAGATCAGCATCAAGCTTTATTGCAGGTGATGCTGGAAAATAAAGTTTTACCCGCAGCTACATGCAACACACCCATTACTGCGAATATTGCTTTGGCAAACAAGCTGGGTATTTCAGGCACGCCGACCCTTATTGCGGGTGATGGACGTAAAACTTCAGGTGTAAAAAGTGTCGAACAACTCAGAGCTTGGCTCCAAAACAAATAAAACATCCATTTTGTACGTAGAAAAAAGCGCTATTCAAGGCCCGTCGTATGCGCTGGCCCTGCGACGCGATAAAACTTAAACAATAGGAATAAACCATGAGAGAACAGCGTCAAGCCAATGAGCTTCGCCAGATTACTATTGATACCACATTCAACGCCTATGCTGAAGGCTCAGCATTGATTTCATTTGGCAATACACGAGTCTTGTGTACGGCCAGCGTTGAAGAAAAACAACCACCATTTTTGCGTGGTAGCGATAAAGGTTGGGTCACTGCCGAATATGGCATGTTGCCACGCGCTACGCATACCCGAGGTGGACGTGAAGCAGCTCGCGGCAAACAAACTGGGCGCACGGTTGAAATTCAGCGGCTGATTGGGCGTTCTTTGCGTGCCGTCGTTGATTTGAATGCCTTGGGGCCTCGTTCGATTTCCTTAGACTGTGATGTATTGCAAGCCGATGGTGGCACGCGTACCGCAGCAATCACTGGCGCATGGGTGGCTTTGCGCATTGCGGTAAACAAGTTACTGGAGGCAGGTGTTTTGGAAAGTGACCCGATTCATGGCCAAGTTGCTGCGGTCAGTTGTGGTTTTGTGGCTGGAGAAGCCCTGTTGGACTTGCAATACTCTGAAGATTCGCAAGCTGAAATGGATGCCAATTTTGTTATAACCCCTGACGGTGGCGTGGTTGAAGTGCAAGCCACTGCCGAAGATAAGCCACTACATTGGGATCAATTTATGCAATTAAAACACCTCGCTGATCAAGGTATTGTAAATCTGGCCGCACTACAACTGGAAGCCGTAAAAAGTTGAAGAAATTATTAAAGCAGCTCGTTGTGGCCAGTAATAATACCAAAAAACGCTTAGAAATTGAAAATATTTTAGGTGGACTAGGCATTGAAATTATCGCTGCCGATGCCACCGTGTTTGTGCATGTCATTGAAGATGCCAATAGCTTTGCTGGAAATGCGCAAAAAAAAGCAGAGGCATTTGCCCATGCCAATAATTTACCTGCACTGGCCGATGATTCAGGCCTGTGTGTGGATGCCTTAAATGCTGCGCCTGGTATTTATTCTGCGAGATTTGCAGGTGAAACAGCCACAGATGCCGAGAATAACAGCAAGTTATTGCAACTATTGGAGCGTGAGCGTAACCGCAAAGCATACTTTATTTGCGCGCTGCACCTCGCTTTCCCAGATCATCGCCCGCCACTTTGCAGTGAAGGAAGGGTAGAAGGTGAAATATTGAAAGAGCCTGTGGGAGAATCTGGTTTTGGTTATGATCCACTGTTCTTTTGCCCTGAATTGGGTAAAGCCTTTGCTTCTGCAAGGCCTGAAGAAAAAGCATCTGTCTCCCATCGGGGCCGTGCTTTACGTGCTCTTACCTCGACAGTCTCTGGCCTTGGCTTAGGAATGGAAATTAAATAACTTGTGTATTTAAAGCGTCGTGAGATGAAACCTCTATCACAGGCTGAAAAATCTTCATCTATTTATTGATATCATGTTAAAGAGCAACCCTAAATTATAGGCATGGATTGGCTATTATTTTTTTCTGCATTGATCTCTTCAACCCTTTTCCCTGGAGGCTCAGAGGCATTGCTTTTGTATCGCCTTAATGAAGGTGGGCATATTGCGACTTTACTCACCATTGCAACCGTCGGAAATGTGTTGGGAAGCATCATTACCTATGCTATGGGACGACTTGGCAGTGAAGCCATTCATAAAAAATGGCTACGTATGGATGAACATAAAGTTGCACAGGCAGAAGCTTGGTTCGGGCGTTATGGCCAAGCTTCTCTATTATTGGCATGGCTGCCAATTGTTGGTGATCCTCTTTGTCTGGTTGCGGGTCTTTTGCGCAGCCCTTTTGTTTGGTTTATTGTATTGGTCAGTATAGGAAAACTGGCACGTTACACCTTGTTGGCAGGTTTGTTTTTTTGATGTTTTGATTGAAAGGGCAGCCGCAACATCCAAAAGAGTTGATGGGTGGGAGCCCGTTGAAAATCTGGCAAGCCAATCACCACATGCTCATGACCAAGCCTTGGTTGGGCTTGATATGTGCCAAACAGGCGATCCCAAATAGATAAGTTAAACCCATAATTCCGATTGGTTTCCGTGTTAATCATCGAATGATGCACACGGTGAACATCTGGGGTCACCAAAATCAAACGAATCAGGCCATCAACCACCTTAGGAAGTCGCACATTGGCATGGTTAAACATGGCCATACCATTTAAAATCACCTCAAAAACAACCACGGCAAGCACTGGCACACCCAGCGCGATCACCACCGTTATTTTAATCAGCATGGACAAAATAATTTCAATGGGATGAAAGCGCAAGCCTGTTGTTACATCAATATCACGGTCGGCATGATGCACCTGATGCAAACGCCATAGCATTGGCACGCGGTGAAAAAGGACGTGTTGGGCATAAATAATAAAATCCATCACCACGACGGCCACAAAAAGCATCAATCCATCGGGCAAGAAAAACAGCCGTAAAATGCCAATTTGATTTGACTCAGCCCATAGTGCCGCAGTAACCGCACCGCCAGATAAGAGTATGCGCGCAACCAAAGAATCCAGCACCACAATACCAATGTTTGCCAGCCAACGTTTTTTGCCCAATATTAATGTGCGTTTCGGTGCAAGCATTTCCCACGTTGCCATCAAGAAAAACACACCTAAAAAAGCGCTTAAGCGCAACCATGATTCATGTTCCATGTCTAATAACATACCTCTATATTCAATGTTTGGATATGCACCAGCGAACGGTGAAAGCGAGCCCAGTCCCACTGCTTTCCTGGATCCCATTTTCGGTTTGGAGCAATATCTTTATGCCCAACAATACGCTCTGGCAGCACGCGCCTATAATGCTGCATCAACACACGACATAAACGTGCCGTTTCGGTATATTGAACATCCGTGAATGGTCGTTTTTCATCGCCAATTATTTCAATGCCAATAGTATAATCATTGCAGGACTCGCGCCCTTGCCAAGAAGATTGACCAGCATGCCAAGCGCGCTGTTCACAGGGCACAAACTGAGTTATTTCGCCTTGCCTGCTCACCACAAAATGCGCCGATACTTGCACATTTTCTAAACCAGCAAAGCTTGGATGAGCGGATGTATCAAGTTTTCCTATAAAAAAATCATCAATATAAGTTTGCTCAAACTCGCCGTCAGGCAGGCTAATAGCGTGTAATACAATCAAATCAACCACACTTGAAGGTGGGCGAGTATTGAAATGTGGTGAAATTAACCGACGCATGCGCGCATATTACAATGGATTCCCTTCATTATTCACAAATACTGGTGCCTGCTTGTGCGTAAACGCATACAAGCAGGCGCAACAATCACGCCGATTCATGAAATTTTCAGGCTAAAAGGTGAAAGCCCCTGATAAGGAGCCAATCAATGATGTTTTGGTATGGTTTGGCACGATTTTAGATACATCATAAATTCCAAAGCTCAAACTTATCGGCCATGCTGCTACTGGAGCGATACCCCCACCGATGGTGGTAATGCCAGCTGTTTGATCCACCACCAAACTTAACTGTGGATGCACATAAATAGCCACTGCACCAAAGGGCGCTACTTTATACTTTGGCCTTGCTGTTCTATCGTTTAGACGTAAAAAGGCGTTATTCCCGACACCCGCATTAAGAACAACAGGGAAAGATCCCAGCTTAAGAAATTTGGTCACGGCTATATCAATCGAGGGATCCAGTGTTCCGTCCCCTCCTTGCCACAGCGTAAGGCTTTTTATACCCATGCCTACACCCATCTGTAGGCTTGGAAAGTATTTGGCAATTGAAATGCCCAAGTTACCACGATCAAAGCCTATCATATTATTATTTAACAAACTTCCCAATTCCAAGGTAAAACCTAGAGCAAGGTTTTTAACGGGATCTCCCAAACCATAACCAAGCGACATCGCGCCATCAATATTGGTTGTTGATCCTGGCACATTGATAATTCCGCCAATACCAAAAAAAGCAACGCCGCCAGATGGTGCCAAGCCTGCTGGCGAGGATAATGAAAATGTTGGTGCAGCCTTTACTTTTGCAGGATTGTTGGTGATATAATAATCATCGATACTTTGAAGCGCTGCAACAGCCTTTGTGATCTCACCAGCAAAAAGAACCCCTGGCTGCGACAGTAGAAAAAATACAACGATAAGCCTCAAATACAACATCATGACCACCCAATTAAAAACATTAAACACCAAGCTATTGCGTAGCTTAGCTCCGAATACTATAAATTGACAATACTAAATTTAAACGTAACTATACAGCTTACTATTGATCTTATCCGATATACCCATTGTATCATCCTCGAATGTCTGCGTGCGTTCACGCACAGGCACTTGGGAATGACGTTTTTAGAAGCACCTTGGGTGTCTTATGAGCATGCTAAACAGTTACACTTAAACTATTAAACATCAGGACGTTAATGTGCGTATATTTTTATTTGTTCTTTTTTCAGTATTATTCCTCAATACAAGCCAAAATGCTCAGGCAAGCTCGACCATTGGTAAAGTTTACCAGTCGTCAGGAAATGCTTGGGTGCTGCGTGGGCATAGCAAAGAAAAGCTTGTTCAAGGGCTTCGCCTACATAAGGGCGATATCGTCATTACAGAAAAAAATGGGCGGGCACAGTTGCATATGCGGGATGGCAGCAAGGTCTTTGTGAGTCAAAAAAGCCGCTTAAACCTTCATCGTTATGCATTAAAGGGCACTACCCTGATCAGCGCGCGATTTAATATGTTTTGGGGAAAAATACGCTTTACTGTTGCCAAGCTGGTTCGACCCAGCGCCTCGTTTAGTGTGCATACAAAAACAGCCGTTATTGGTGTGCGTGGCACTGAGCTTGTGACAGTATTTTCTCCTCCCACCAACGCTGGCCAAGTTCAAAACAATCCCAACCTATCTTTAAGCAGTATGCCGAATAACCCAACCAGTAATACGCTAATTTCGGGTATCGTCACTATAACAAGTCCGATAAGTGGTGTTCAACAGACTCAAACTGCAGGCACAACAACTACGACGGATGCATCAGGAAGCTTTACGACCAAAAAGTCCACATCTGCGGATTCAGGTGATTCAGGTGATTCAGGTGATTCAGGTGATTCAGGTGATTCAGGTGATTCAGGCGATTCAGGCGATTCAGGCGATTCAGGCGATTCAGGCGATTCAGGCGATTCAGGCGATTCAGGCGATTCAGGCGATTCAGGCGATTCAGGCGATTCAGGCGATTCAGGC
>JAUZQT010000039.1 GCA_030950825.1 Mariprofundaceae bacterium
AGGCTTTCTTTCAGAAGCACACCGTTTTGCATGGTATCCACCCTTTTGGATGATGCGACCTAAAGTTATTGAACATTCAGAAGGCTGGAAGCATGTTCGTATTAAACTGCCGCTCACATTGGCATCAAGAAATGCTGCGGGTAATATGTTTGGTGGCTCTCAAGCCAACCTTGCCGACCCTGTACCTGCCATTGCATGCGTGAAGCATTTCCCTGGCTATCGTGTTGCCACCAAACATTTGGAGTTGGAGTTTTTGCGTGTAGGAAATTCTGATTTAACGCTACACTTTGATTTGAGTGATGAACAAGTCGCAACCATCAAACAAGAGCTACTCAAATATCAACGCGCAACCCCCTGTTTTGAAATGCACTATGTACGCGAAGATGGGACGGTTTGTACAACCATTCGCAATACCATTGCTATTCGCCCTTCGGGTTATATATCGACATGAAAACCGTGAGTAAAAAAATATTGGGGAAAGGTGGTATGTTTGCCTTTAGCCTGAATAATTCACAGTGCGACCGGGCAAGGTCGTTTATTCTGGTGGGTGAAAATCCCGCTCTGGTAAGGATTAGCCATCCGCCGGGAAGTGAACCTTGCCCGGCCGCACTATGAATTATTCAGGTTAAGTTCATCGGCTCATTTGTTTCATGTTAAAGCCGCCGTTCACAAGCAATGCGAATCCTTTCGGCAGGAACCCTTAATTGGTTCAATAAATATGCCTTAAAATGATCTGCGTAGGGCTGTTTCTCCAGCGCTTCGTTCAGACAACTCAACCACATATCGCGTTCTTTTTCGTGAATTACCAAGTGTGCATGTACTTGCGGAATACTGATCGCGCCATATTTCTTGGCAAACAAACGTTCACCACCCAACCAGCCACTTAAAAAGCAGACTAACTTATCTTCCGAGACTGTTAAGTCTTGGGGGTGCATATCACGAATAATTGCATAGTCAGGATTGCTACACATAAACGCGTAAAAATCTTTTACAAGCTTTTTCAGGCCTAACAAGCCACCTACTGCATCATGGCTTGCTGAACCCTCACTATATTGAATCATCATTTTTCCCCTGATCTGTTGATTAGCCATATCCTCAGTTGATTCGTTTGATCAAATGCTCCGCCATACGTAACGCCAGTGCTGCAATGGTTAACGTTGGGTTTGCCGTGCCAATCGTTGGAAACACGCTGCTTCCAGCAATATAAAGGTTATCATGGTCATGTGTTTTACACTGTGCATCGACCACAGAGGTCTTGTGATGAGTACCCATGCACGTTGTGCCACAAGGGTGATGCGAACTGATATTTATCGAAGCATCCGTCGCAACGCCGCCAATTTTCCGAATCAAATCATGGGTAAATGCCTGCCAATGCTCCACAGCTTTCTGGGTATAATCATTCAATGACAACTGAATATCAGGCAATGGTAAACCGTGTTTATCCAAACGTGATGTATCCAACGTTAAACGATTGGATGGTATCGGCAATTGTTCAATTTCACCGCCGATCATGCCTTTATGGGTAAGTTTATGACGAATACGCTGCTCAATTTCTGACCAGTTTGTAGCATCCCCTAATAACGCAATGGCCTCTTTCGCAACATTGCGATCATTGCCCAAAAAAAGTTTGGCCGCCGCATAGCGTTGTCTAAAATCACCATTTCTTCCTGTTAATAGTGTGCTTACACTGACTGGTCCACGCCCCATATATAACGGCGTATCCAATTGGTAATTGCACGCAAATAGTACATGATCCATCAGATTTCTTCCTACCATACCCGAACGATTTCCAAGTCCATCAGCGCACCTCTCTTGAGCTGCCAATAACATCAACCGTGGTGTTTCTATACTATTACAGGCAATGACAAAATAGTCAGCCGAAATATGATGCGAGCTACCATCTGGACGTTTGAAATAGGCTCTGGATATTTCACTGCGATCATTCAAGTCAAACCGATAAACGACGGCATTCTCTGTCAGTTTTGCGCCATAGCGTTGGGCGCGCTTTATATCAACATCTGCGCTGTACGATGCGCCAATGGGGCAAATAGGCGTACATGTGCCATAGCCGCAGCAAGCTGGTCTGCCAGCATAATGACGGCTATTACGCGCCGCAGGCAGTGCATCAACTTCAATGCCATGCTTGGATAAACGCTCTGCAACAAGCTGATCGCTATAGGGCAAGGGTATAGCGGGCATTGGATATGCAGCACTGCGTGGTGAACCATGGTCATTCAGGCTATTACCAGAAACGCCCAAAGCACGTTCAGCTTTTACATAATATGGCTCAATCTCCCGATAAGTAATGGGCCAATCAACGCCTACACCATACTTTGATTGTAGTACAAAGTCTGATGGTAAAAAACGCGGCGCTATGCCTGTCCAATGCCATGTTGTGCCACCAACCCCTTTTAAAAAACTTGGCGCGTAAGCGGGTGATTTCAACTTGCCATAATACCTCTCTGGTGCCTCATCGCGTGGATAGTCAGCCTTTGGCCATATTGGAAAAGGCGAGCTTAGGTTTCTATCCCAAGCATTTTTATACTGCGCAACAGCTTGCTGCCGCTCAATGATGCCACCAGCTTCCAAAATATGGACATTAAGCCCTGATTTGCTCAATATTTTGGCGACAAGGGCACCAGCAATACCAGAACCAATGACAACGCAATCAACATGTGGGTGCCTACCCTCATGCCGTTTCATAAAAGTGTTGGCGGCTTTTGCCAATAGCCGAAAGGGCTGTCACACATATGAGGCTCTGGGTAAATATCTCGTAATGATGAATGCATCAAAGCGTGCGAATAGGTCATCACTTCATTGCCAGACTCGTGGAAGTAAATGCCTGTTATCCAAGTGGTTAAAATGTGCCCAACAAACCACCGCTCGCCCTCATCCAAGTTTTCAAAACCATTTATTGTTGATGGCTGTTCAGTCTTCCCAATAGAAAACTTTTGAAATACGCGATGCAAATGCTCCTCTCCCCAAGGTTCTTGTTGGAGTTTATGCATTATTTTTAAGCCTGAGTTTTCATCCAACGTAGTGACACCTGTTAATAGGGCTGAAAGCGCCATAAACTTCGCCTTCTCATCCTCAGGTATCGTTGACATCGCATTATTGCTATCAACATCAGCATACAAAAGCTGCGGCAACAACGGCAGAACGGCTATTGAGGCTACCAACCAAGACAGTAGCTGTCGTCGAGGCCCATTAATCATGATGCATTAAAAACATTTAGAAAAGATCCAAATCACTTCTAAATTCTTCCATTTCTGGGGTAAAGGTTGCGGAACGTTTATCAAAGTACCATGTTGCAAAAATATGCCCCTCCCATGTTCCAAACGATGACGTTACCCCCCACTTCGATAAGTGGCTCCGGGATTTTTTCGCTCCGACTTCAATATGTAAGTGATCCGTAAAGCGGTGTAGAAACTGAGCCTCCAATGTTTCGTGCCTATTCCGAATTTTCGTCGCAGGATACACGCGTCCATCATTGGCCAGTGGTAATACTAAAGACGAATCAAGCGTGAAAATTTGGAAGCCAGCTGATCCAAATACACGAAAACTACTATCTTTACCTTCTTTAGAAATAAGATTTGTATTGATACCCCATGAAAGCCAATGCTGTGGGCTGAAATATCCCCCGTGGCCAAAAGTCCAGTGCATTTGATTGGATTGATAGCGCTCCCAACGAATATTTGGGCCAACTGAAACATTCATATTTGCAAGTTCAACAGTATAGGGCATGGTTAAATCTGTGCTTATATGGTTATTAATTTCGACATTATGTCCATCCAAAAGCTCGCTTTTAAAGCTATAACTAAGCCCAAGGCCATCTAGCTGAGAAATGTTTTGATAGCCATTTACCTCCAAGCCATTGCGCATCACCTTGCCCCAGCGTTGGGGCGTGAAAGGGTCTTGCAGACCAGCATAGGGAAGTAAAAAGTCTCGAATAGGCTCTCTATAAATTTTTGCGCCCACAAAACCTTGCTCCAGTTGATTCACAATGCCAAAGTCTCCCTTGAATGTTGCAGGGACTGAACCTCCCACAAGACCTTGGCCCACATGAAAATACCAAGATTTCCAACCTTCATGCATATAGCCTATTTTCCACTCATAGCCTTTAAGCCTTGAACGAATAGGGAATGTTGCGGCTATGGGCACAATCGGCGCTGTTCCTGCAAGATCTCCTGCTGGTATAATGGGTGCACCAGCATCCAAAAACACATGATCAACTTCAATCATCATAGCATCGCTACTTCGATGATCCAAATAATCAACCCCTTTAATAACATAATGCTGCTGATTCAACTGCAATATCACAGGCGCCATAACAGGCATGCGGTTACTACTCATCCAATAGCCAGCCCTAACCCATGAGCTATCTATGTTACGGAGAGCTTCTTTGGGCTCATCACTCACCGCAAAAGCCGCATGAAATTTCTTTCGTTGATACAAATGATTGGCAACCTGAGAGCCAAGAAGCTTCGCCAGTGGCCCATGATACGTTGCCGCCAAATCATTGGCTCTATCTATTTGACCTGTCTTATACGCACTGACATAAACACCTTTCGCATTATTCTCAGTCTGCTCGCGCTGATACAGTACAGCAAAATGCTCGGCAGCTTCCGTGTAATGGTCGATATTGTATAAGCCCCACGCCAATATTTCTGATTCATCAACACTCAGAGGACGATAGGTTTTTAGCTCTTGAAAGGTATCAACGTTACATTGGGCATTGGACTCAGCCGCACAAGCCTTGGCCAATAAGGGAAGCAAATCTTTCAGCATTCCAGCCTGTTTTAATCGCTCATGATGCTTATTTATTAAGTCTTTCAAAGCAGCCATATCATTCAGTCTATCCAACGCTAAAATCTCGCCCTTGAGTAGATTGTTACTATCTTGGCTGCTGCGAACATGACGAAATAAATTAAGTGCATGATTATTTTCACCCAATGTTAAATAATTCCATGCCAATGATCCCGTGAGGTTTGCATCATTGTGGGCAACGATTTCCACTTCATCATCCAGCAATAATGGTAAATCTGTTTTTTCAGCACCCTTCTTCATAATATAACGATAGCGAGCTATTGCCATTCTATTTTTCACCTGCTTGCTGACTCTTCGCTTTTCAAGAAGTTTAAATAAGGGGGTGAGGTGCTTAACAGGCAAGTGATCCAGTGCATGTTCAATACTATCTACCCTGATATACTCTTTGCACTGTCTCAGCGTTTTTTTATAAACTTGTGCAGCGCGCTGCAAGTGCCTGCCGTGTGCAAGCGCGGTGCTTAGCGATAAGCGCCGATGATAGTGCGAGCAATCAAAGGCTTGAGGGTAATTTCGAGAAAGGCCAATAATTTTTGTCCAATGCTTTCCCTTCATGGCTTGTTGTATTTGCGAATCCACAATGCCATCTTGTAAGGATTTTTGCATATCGACAGAGGGTTGCCAGCCTGCCTGTTCTCTTCGCAGAGCCTTCACAGCTTGTGTTGCTTGACGGTATTTTTTCTGATGGATCATATTCCAGATAGCGATATCACCCCCTGCCTGCGACTCCTCACTGTTTTTTTCCAAAGCCTGTTGGTGCTTCTCACTGGGGTTTTCCAAAGCCTGCTGCAACTCAGGTGATAACTTCCAGTCAGGGAATGCTTGATGTAGTGCCGTAACCTTTATTTCTAATTCATCCATATTCCCTTGATGGTAAAGCTCCCATAATGGACGCTCATCTGTTTGTGCCTGTTTTAATGCCGCGCTTAGTTGTTGTGATGGTCGCCATTGCTGATCCTGTTGCTGTCGCCGTTGAATCGTCCGTTCAACTTCTTTAAATTGTCCAGCCTGCAAAAGTACCCATAGATCCTGTTCATCCATTCTTGCGGCTTTCAGTGCTTCAAACAGTCCTTCTGAAGGCTGCCAGCCAGGATAACGTTTGACCAAGGCATCAATACGGTAATAAACTTCAGTATATTCCTTTTGGTGATAGAGATTCCATAACTGCCTTTCATCCGTATCTTTGGCAGCGATAGCTTGCATTAGTTCAGATGATGGCTGCCAATTTTTATCTTGTTGCTGACGTTTTTCAATCGCAATGCGCAACTGCTCAAACTCTTCGACATGGTAAAGATCCCACAACGCCGTCTCATCGACCCTAGGCTCTTTCTTTTTAAATGCAGTCCCTTCTTTTTTTTCAAATGGGTGCTTAACATCAAGGGTTGTTCGCTTAGACCGAAGTACTTTAATTTGTTGAATATTAGTTTTTTGAACACCATTGTTTTCTTGTGGCTGAACAAGCGTTTCCAAACTTCCTACCTCAGTCACGGCCTGCGCTAGCGAGCTATAACATACGAGTATAATGGGAATAGCACAGCGAATCACATTCATTGCATCACACCTTGTTTGGGTTGTTGGAAACTCATTCGCGTGTCAACCTCCAGCCAAGCCAGTTGACTTAACAACATTAAACTTGCATCAAAATAACTGGTGTTATCCTGCCAATGCAAATTGGGCCACTGGCTTTCTTCCTCCGTTTTATGGAACATATGGACACACAGCAGGTTAATGGACTGAGGTGCCCGAAAAACATCATCAAAGTGAATAAAATCTGTTTCAAGGTCAACCCTGTCGGGCATCAACCCCTCAATCGTTTCAAACTGCTGCCAAAAAGCGTTAAATTCATAAGTTGACAGGTCAATACCTCCCCATACTGCATGCAACGGAATACGAATACCATCATAACTAAACCATGGCGGTCTTTGCGCAGACAGCGTTACTCCTGCATCGGAGATGTCCAGCCAATCGGGTGGCAATTGCCATTTTCCAAAACGTGCTTGCTTTAATACTTTCAAAGCATCTGCGTGTAAACGTCCCCAATTTCCATCCGGATCAAACGCCGCCAACTCTTGGTAAGCTGGGAATACAAAGTAAGATGGATTCACCGTAATAACACCTTGATTAATAAACCCTTTCCCCCCTGGCAACAGCAGCAAGTAACCACCCACAATCGTTTCCAGATTTTTGAGGTCGGCAAGTATTACTTTGGCATCTTCTGCATATGTGGGGGCACCCCATTTTTTTGCTGCGCGCACCAATGCCCATGCGGTTATCAAGTCACCATCTGTGGCATTGTTCATATCGGCCACCTGCTGGCTTTCAGGGCTCCATAACCATGCCAGAAAATGATCACTTTCTCGAATCTGCAAGTGTTTACGGCTCCACTCCCAATATTGGTCAAAGCCGCGCCGATCATTAAAAGCAACCGCCAACAGCATTGCATAAGCCTGGCCTTCAGAGTGGGTTGCATAGCTCTGGGCATCATCCATTACCCGCCCTTCTACTGTGATAAAACGTTGTTTAAAGACATTCCAATCCGATTGTTTCATGGCTATAGGCTCTTGCTCACTGCATGCTGCCAGCATCAGCATAGGAAGCAGTAAGAGCAGGAGTTTGCGATAAGTGGCGATAAATTTATAACCGTCATGGTTCAATGCCTGGATGTTCCTTTCTCCTGTAAAGAAGCAATCCCCAGCGAGTAATCAGAGCCATGGTCATAAACATGATGAATAATAGCGTCGCAAGAAATCCTGGATATTGAATTGCAAAATAAGATAGCCGCTGCCAGCGGGGCATTGTGCCAATATGATAATGCCGCTGATGCAAAGACGCACTCCAATAGTCCCCTTGCCCTTGTTTTGTACTGACTCCCCAGATAAGCAAATCGCCATGCACCGACGATAGGTCTCCCCATAATACAGATAATCTTTGAATGGCGCGCTCTAGTTCGTCTTCTGTATCCGAGACGATGAGTGTCAGTGTTCCCGATGGATACTCAGGGTTCTCCATTTGCAATAACGCAGCAGCATTGAGAAGTTTGACATCTTGTCGAATGCGCGTGTATTGAGATTCTTTCAGGTATGCAGGGGCATCAGATACACTGGCATCCAATAAACGGGCAAATTTCAGTCGCCAAGTACCAATTTTATCACCCAATATATCAGGGTTGGCTAAGGTTGGGTGATTGATAAAGCCTTTATCTCCAAGATTTATCGGTGCCTTTTCCCACCAAGAAGCGGGAATTTCATGGATTGTTGATAAACGAATTACATTTTTATAACCCGCAGCATCAAGCGAAACGGTTAATGGTTCAATAACGCCCTCTCGAATTTTAGCCAGCCGCGCCGCCAAGGTCCAAGCAGATCCCAGCATTGCATCGGATAATGTCGTCACCTGAATAAGCGACTCTTTGGCCGATCTTCCCGCATAAGGAAAAGCTGTTTCTGTGAACAAATTAATCTCTGGCATTGCGACAAACCTAGATGTATCAGGAATACTGATGGTTGAGTCATCAAACAGTGTGAATAACAGATTTTCTGTGTTTCCCGTTGTACAGTTTGAGGGAGTATAAGCATACATTCTACTTTGAAATTCAAAACGATTCAAACCAGGTTTCATCGAGGCAAGCGGCACTCGAATCAGATAATCTGCAATGGATAGGCCGCGCTGATCGGCCAGTGAAATTCCTCGAATAAACTTGCCATTATGAAACATATTGAGCACAGAGTCCGCTCGAAGTGAGGCACCATAACTAAAGTGTAGCTTCATCTCAATATTCATATGGCTTTCAGCAAACAAGTCTGCTGGAATCCAAACATCAAAGTGCGTTTGATCAACCAAACCTTTTAGTGTTGTTGTTGTGTAGGCGAGTTGTGAAAGTTTGTATTCATAGCCTTCAACCACTGCTACATGCGATGTGTAGCTTTTTTCTGTGGGCGCTTGCACATTGTAAACTTGTACCACATCAAGTGCTTGAATAGGTGCGGAAGACCATGCAAAAGCTTTGGCAATTTGTGTCATCCCTGTTGGCGTTGAGGATACCACGCCCAATACAAAATGGGTGGGATCATCGGCTCTTGCTTGGATAAACATTTGACCCAAAGCATCATTTTTCGCAATCGGTAGTTGTATATATTTCTCCAACTCTTCACGGGTGCCAAAAATAACAACATCACCTTGAGTTTGCTGAAGTCCGTTTGAAACATCATCCAATAACTTACTGTGAATCATGGTTGTTTGTTCTTTATTTTTTAAAGCAAGCCCTTGACTAATCAATGTGCCTGCATGTAGGTGATCTTTATCCGTATTCGTGTAAAACAAGGTAATATCCTGCGGCTTCCATCCAGAGCCAGACAATACGCGATCAACTTCACTGAATTGTTCTTGAATTGGCTTAAGCTGACCCGTGAGTTTTACATATGATTTCTGCGTATCAATGGATGTCCACAATTCAGGGCTTCCAGGGTCTTCACATTCCATGAGATAATGCTGTGCTACCTCAACAGTTAAGGTGTTACGACCACTTTTTAAGGATGTCAGAGGGACACGAACATCCACAGAGCTATCTGGAAAAATAGGATCCAAGTGCGCCTGTGCAAAGACACCACCATTTATACGCAGCACAATTTGAGAGCGATTAGCCAATAAAGCATTGGAATTTGTAAACTCCAGGTGCACAAGCATGCTTGAAGCCGCCACGCGGTAAGGCACCGTTATTTGAAAGGCATGTGACGCTTGTGTTTGCCTTAAAAACAAAAAACGCCCCTGATCAGAGCTTGTGAAGCGCTGTAATGGCGCTTGCTCCTCCCAATCCGCGATTCCCACCGTTTTTGGAGCTGTTTTCACACGCTTTCCTACATCACTAGATACTTTTTCTTGCACCGCCTCTGGAGCTGCTTCGGCAGGCTTGCCTGTATCACTTGGTGCTTTCGCTTGCACTGCCTCTGGAGCTGCTTCGGCAGGCTTGCCTGTATCACTTGGTGCTTCCGCTTGCACCGCCTCTGGAGCGGCTTCGGAAGGCTTGCCTGCATTACTTGATGCTAGCCCTAGCTCCGCCGCACCCTCAACTGCATTGACAAGAGGTACAAACAGCATTCCACCAAGCAGTAACGTGGCGGTCAATACCATACCCATTAGCATCTTTCGCATCATACACCTCATAACTTTTTTCCTTCAGATTGAAATACAGCTTCGCGTCGCCTCAAAAGGCCAAAGGCTTTTTTAAGATGAAGCACCCCCCTCCAAGCGGAGCGTCCAAGCAAAGCAGCGCCTTGCCTTAAGGTGGAGGGTTTGTTTCTAGCTTTAAGAGCCTTGCGCCAGCGCTCACTGTCGCCATAAACAAAAGCAATCAATGTACGCTGCTGATGAATATCCTCACATTGAAACTGAACGCCCACTTGCAGATAATGCTCATTGTCCGTATCAACAGGGTGCAGACGAGTCACACGAAAAGGTATTCTATCCAGCTTCCCTAGAACGTGCGTAACACAACCTTCAATGGCTTTATTTTGATCTGAAAACAATAGCTTTCCTTCTTCTATCTCAAGAGGCCCAAGCCAACTGGGCAAGCGAAGCAATGCACCGTCTTCTGTCATGTCTTCAATATTGCAAGGAACCATCTTTTCCCTGACAATAACCTGCGCCACGGTATCAACGGCAACCCTTGGCCTGTGTCTGCGTTGCTTGGTTTCCACCAAAGCCCCTAGGGCTGCAAGTACAAACAATATATTGTAGCTATTCCAGAGCAATGAAACCAAAAAGTATTCCACGCCTTGCTCGTCGTGTAATAGGTGGTAGCCCCCAATAATGGTTGCCAGTATAAGGATGAATAATAGAACGTAAAAATTTCGGGACATCGAGGAGATTGAATCGTGCTCTGACGACTCTTCTTTAGGTGTTACCGCAAATTTTTTCCCAGAAGGCGAAATCAAAGCAACAAATGGACCCAGTAGCAGCGAAAATGATTGTATTGTTTCATAAACTTCAGACATCAACCACCAGCGAACCTTGCCATAGTAAAGGTGCATAGAAAGATGAATTGAGAGCAAATAAGGAACAACATAGAGAAAAATCTCCACAGGCGGCGCGGCAAACAAAATCGCGCCAAACAAAAGAGCCATTGCAGGAGATAAGATGAAAATCATATGAGCCAAGCCAAACAACCAGTAAAACATGGTATTGAAATAGCCAACTCGCTGCCCAAAACCAATACCTTTTACAAACAATGGATTCCGATAGCGCAATAGCTGCATCATCCCTGTTGCCCAGCGTGTTCGCTGCACAATAAATGATGATATACTTTCAGCACTCAAACCAACAAGCAGCGGCCGATGTAAATATTTGGTTTTGTAACCGCGTGAAATAAGCTCCAACGACGTTTCAGCGTCTTCAACAATCGTTTTGGATAACACACCACCAATTTCATCCAAAGCGGATCGACGAATCAATGCGCCTGAGCCACAAAAGAACCCACTATCCCAATTGTCCATGCCTCTTAAGTTGAGTGTGTAAAACATCTCACCTTCACCAGGCATATGCTTCTCAACCTGCAAATTCTTTTCAATAGGATCACGATTAAGCATAAAGTGCGGGGTCTGTACAATAGCAACTTGCTCATCATCAATAATTGACCCCACTGTTTTTTCGAGAAAGTCCACTGCTGGAACATGATCTGCATCAAACACAACAAGAAAGTCGCTGGAGACAGCTCTTAATGCAGCATTGATATTACCAGCTTTGGCATCGTGATTATCCTCGCGTGTTAAATAGCAGCAGTCAGCTTCTATACACAGCGCTGTTAGCGTCTCTTTGCGGCGGCGTGCCAGATCGCCTGCAACACCTTGCTGCTGACACTTCGCATCTGTACCGCCATCATCCAAAAGGTAGACATGCAGTTTATCGCGGGGATAATCAATATTGCCTGCTGCAAGCATGGTTGAGCGCAATAAAGTCGCAGATTCATCAAACGTTGGAATCAAAATGTCAATATCGGGCAAATCATCACGATCAAGTGATATCGGTGTGTATTCTCGTCGCAGAGGGTGGATGTTGATAAACATTCCCATGAATGAAAGCGTTACACCCATAAGTTCACCAAACAAAAGTGCCAGCGAACAAAATAATGAAAATGGGTCTTCGCTCCAAGGAATCGAAAATTGTATTCGCCAAATAAAATAGTGAACAGACACAAAGCCTGCAATCACCATGAAAAACAACCTTGGTACACTTAACTGTGCCGAATCATCTGTTTTCATCCGTTCCAAGCTGTACACAAAAATCATCAAGCCGCTGCAAAATAATAGCAATAAAAATTGTTCCACTGGAAACAAATCAATGCCTGCAATATAAATAAGAAAAATGGTTCCTGGTGCCCAAATCAGCAGCCAATGTAATGTTTTCAAACTTCCCCCTCCACAGCATTTATTCTGAGTGTCACTAGAATTTTGTCTTCTACTTGCCACCATCAGACTTGCTCAAGCATTTGGGAATGATGAAATAAGTACGTAATGAATGGAAATCTGGAAAATCAGTGGTGAGCTGAATAGTTACCAATAATACCAGCATATAAATTAATTATACTTAAAATAATTCTAATGGAATATCTTAATAAGAATACCAGTTGTCAACTTATTTATGGGCATTACTGAAATTTTTAAAAATTATGTCCAACAGTATTTACCATACGTCATGAGAAAGAGCCTATAAATAACGTGCTTTTTAGGCTATACTAGGTCAGTTATGATACCACTCTCCGAGAGCATACTCATATTGATGGCATTGCTGGCCATGGCCATGGCAGCGGCGCCTTTGATGCGCTATATACCCATTCCATTCTCCGCCTTCCTTGTTGGTATTGGCATCAGCGTTGGCGCTGCCTCACACTTATGGCCCCCCTTGCATATCATGCAATATTTCCAACTTACGCCTGAGCTTGTTTTATTTGTATTTCTACCAGCTTTAATCTTTGAATCTGGATACAACCTTGATGCACGGCAACTGATCAAAGATATTTTTCCCATCCTTGTGCTGGCAGTACCTGCTTTATTACTGGCAACATTGATTGTCGGGTTTGGTCTTCATTATATATTGTCCATGCCTTTGGCCTTGGCTTTATTATTTGGTGCCTTGATTTCTGCAACAGACCCTGTTGCAGTTATTTCTTTGTTCCGAGAACTTGGTGCTCCGCTCAGACTCACTGTATTGGTGGAGGGAGAATCACTTTTTAATGATGCAACTGCAATTGTTGTGGTCAATATTCTATTGGCCATGGTGCTTGCTGGTGGCATTGATGCATCGGGCGTTTTTGGTGCGGGCGGTAAATTTCTGTATGTCTTCTTTGGTGGTGCAGTATTGGGGCTTATCTTGGGCTTATTTTTTTCTGAGTGGATGCGTCTACTTTCAGGTAATCCAAGCGGAATTTTAGTGCTCTCAATCATTCTTGCGTATGTTAGTTTTATCACAGCAGAACATTTTTTGCATATTTCAGGGGTCATGGCAGTGGTCGGCGCTTCACTATGTCTCGGTGTTTATGGCATCACACGTATTCCTCACCACGCAGGGGAATACTTGCGTGAAAGTTGGGAGTTTTTGGCTTATGTCAGCAATGCGCTACTTTTTTTGTTGGTCGGCCTATCCATCAACCTACAAAGCCTATCAGAACACTTTCTTCATATTCTTTTGGCCATTGCTCTTGTTTTATTATCACGTATCCCATCTGTTTATATACTTTTACCACTCACCTTACGCAGCTTTCATTTACCGCAAGTGAAGATGAGTGATAAACACATTATGTGGTGGGGCGGTCTTAAAGGTGGCTTGGCGATTGCGATTGTTTTATCACTGCCTGAAGACTTGCCATTAAGGCAATTATTATTGGATATGACGTTGGGTGTTGTACTCTTCACGTTGCTTATCAATGCCCCAACCATCAAGCCTTTCATGAATAAACTGGGGCTAAATGCACTGAATGATGATGAGTTGGTTGAATTTGAGCAGAGTATGTTACACGCTCGGGAACACGCCTATAAAACCCTACAAAACTTAAAAAAGGCCAAATTCATGTCTTGCCTTTGCGAGCACCATGCGCAGCAACTTATTGGCAATGTTATGCAAGGGCGCGGCATCAATATCAACAGCCAACAGCAGTTGCACCATGTACGTCAAATTGCTACACGTGCCGAGCTGGAAGCATTGGAAAGCCTCCGTGATGCAGGCTTGGTTTCACAATATGTGCTGGTAGATATTAAGAGTGAATTACGTCTTGAACGGGAAGCAATAGGGATTGAGGCAAGAGAAATGGCACACAACGGCCGTAAAATAAAAAAAGCCGCTTCACTGAATCCTGTGCTCAAGCTGGAACAGCGTATTCTTCGAGGCTTACGCGAACGCGATTGGATGGCTAAGTGGCTGGCATACTATCAAGGCCTACGATTTGCTGGAAGTTTGCGCCGAAGCATTTTACGCATCCTAATGGCTGATGCCGCAATCAGTCACCTAAAATTGCGCGAGGATATTGACGATGAGGCTCGTGGCACCGTTGTGGAGGATTATACCAAGCAATTAAAAGCATTGCATGCCGCTGTTAAGGAAGTTCGCAATAATTTCCCTGACTTTTTTTCGCGTTTTGAAGCACACATGGGCATGCAAGTCGCACTGGCCGCAGCACACTGGCAGATTGATGATGACTACAAACATGGTGAAACAGGCAAAAAAGCCCACAACTGTGTGGAAAATTTACTAAAAAAAGCAAAGTCCTCCATTCCCACCATGAAGAATGTACAATTAGCACTGCCTGCGAAGGATTTAATCCGCATGGTTCCTATGTTCGCACCTTTATCTGAAGAGGCCTCTGAAATATTGGCAAATCAAGCCACAGTGGTCACATTTCTACCCGAAGATACAGTGATTGAAGAGGGTGAAAAAGGTGATGCGCTGTATATTATATCCAGCGGAACGGTAGAGGTTAGCCACCTTGAAAGTAACCATCAAGGTATCGTGATCGCAGAGCTTAGAGCAGGTGATTTCTTTGGTGAGATGGCGCTGTTGGGTGATCAGGTGCGCCTAGCCACAGTTGTCGCCAAACAAGCCTCTACTTTATTGAGACTCACACGCAGCGATGTATTGGGCTTGGCTCAACAACACAAGGAAGTGCAACGAAATCTTGAAAGGGCGGAAGAAAACCGCAAACAATTATTGGCAAAGCGCTCTTAGCCTGAATAGTTACGATGCCTATGGCGTGATAAAGGCGCGCCGTTGTGATTCTGAGAAGTCGCTTGTTGATTGCATTGTTAAAGTTGCATTAAAATTATTAAAATCAAAGCTTTGAAAACGCATATTATCGACACCCCACTGATAATTCGTCGCTCTTTTTAATCCGCCACTTGGAATTTTGGGTAATGAGACTGAGGAGATGCTGCTATCCATATCAATTTCCCAAAGCACTTGTTGTGTTGCTGGATCTACAATGCGCAACCGCTGCATCATGGGTGTCGCGGTATTTGTCCATGTAAATGTCGGTGTTGAGCTTGCTGTAACACTGCCAATGACGGGCAAAGTAAGTGCAGGCACATCCATTAATGTGACTGTCGCGGTTGCTGACAATGTACTTCCTGAGGCTGAATTTAAAGAACCCAGTTGCATTGCCATGCTACTTTCGCCCAAACCATTCACCGCCATAAGTCCCACAGCATTTCCATAAGGGTCGAGGCTGGCAGTGGTGCGTGCCATATTAAGCGTCATATTGGTCGTCGCTACTGCAGGGCTGGCGATACTTTGATAGCCGTTAATAAATGACGGTTCATTCAATCCAAGGTAAGTAAAGCCCAATGCTTTTTGTGTAACGCCAGACAGCAAATCAAAATTTCCAACAGGGTAAATCATGCTGCCTAAAAAATTCACCCAGGCTGTCGGCACAGCCATCGTTAGGATCATGTTTTTTGCGGCAATCAGCCCAGCAGGGAGTGTGGCGGATGCAAATAAATGCCCTGCACCCAAAGCATTATAGGTGATTGCTGAAATTGCCAGAGGGGTATTATTTTTCTGGCTTAAATTGAAGAGCATTTGTCTGGCAGTTGCCGTGAATGTTTGTGAGCCTGCATTACCAGCAAACAAAATACCTTTTTCCCCTGGAGTCAAGCCTGTTAGCGTTACATTTAGAGGCACATTAGCCGTTGTTTGCTTTTGCAGTGAAAAACTTAAATATGAAGCATTGCTTTGCCAGTAGCTTAAGGTTGCGTAGCCAGTCGCCGTTGCTGTCACCGTTTGCGAGCCACTAAAGCCGCCAAAAATTGTGCTGCGACCCAATGCATTGCTTGTGCCTATTCCCAGTGTACCATCACCGATATAGACCTTGGCACCAGCAATAGGGGCTCCTTCTGCATCAGTGACCTGTGCGAGAATTGCGCCACGAATAGGCGCTTTTCCATTGCCATCGAACTGCACAGTATCATCGCTTTGATGTAGCTGAAAGTTAATGCCAGTGGTTTGCAAGTTGGCCACAGATCGCACTGCTGCCAAAGATCCTGATACAGGATAGCTGCCAGTGTATTCACCCCAGTTATCGCCTGGTTTTCCGCTACCATCACGATCAGTACCAGCTGATATCAAATAATCGCCTGGTACAATATTATTAAATTGATAAACAAAACCGCGTGCTTTGAAGGTCGTGGTGCTTGCGACTGTATTGCCAAATAAATCAAGCAGGTTAACTGTCGCCACACCAGGATCAGGTGCTGGTCGATTATCAAAAAACACTTGAATATTTTTAACCCCAGAACTAGTTGAAACAGCAACGGAGCCCGCTAATATTGTTTTTGCTTGCCCTGAAGCATTGGCTGTCATGGTTAACGTAGCGGGTGTCGTATTTCGATTCAGCGTTGTTGTTAACCATGTAACGTTGGGTCTTGCTGAGCTTACTGATATGTTGCCTGCGCCTAGATTGCGTATCAATGTTTGGCTTGATAGTGCCGCTAAGTTCAAGTGGGTACGCGCAGGCTCTGCCAATAACAAGGGTGTTGTTGCTGCCAAGCCCATGGCCAAACGCACCGCAGCATAGGCATCCACGAGCCCTGAACCATATTCGCTATCTTTGCCAGGTAGCCCTAGATCCAAGGCAGTTGAGCTTAGTTTTTGTGCAAGCTGGGTTGGGCTCAGCGCAGGGTTCACAGCCAACATCAATGCAGCAATACCTGCTATATGTGGTGTTGCCATGGATGTCCCTTGCAGGGTCTGATAGTCCTGTCGATTGTTTTTCCATGCCGTGCTCAACACACCATTTTGAGGGGTTAAACTCTGCTCGCCACCTGGCGCAACAATATCAATAAAACGATTAAATTCAGAGTAGGTGGCGCGTCGATAGTTTGGCGAAACAGCGCCAACACAAATCACATTGTTGTAAGCGCAGGGGTACAGTACTGGGTTGCCATCCAACGCGCTATTACCCGCTGCGGCAATCACCGTAAGCCCAGCCGCCGTTACAGTATCAATGGCCTGCTGGAAAAGCGCACTTGATCTTGAACTACCCAAGCTCAGATTAATAATATTTGCAGCTTTGGGCGGCGTGCCACCTGAAGAGTTGGCCAAGCCTGCGGCATAGGCAATACCATTGAGAACGTCGGCTTCAATGCCACGGCCTGCTAGACCAATGACGCGAACAGGCATGATTTTACTTTGCCACGCAACACCTGTCACACCGATACGATTATTGGATGCTGCGGCAATAGTACCTGCCACATGGGTGCCATGAGCGGCGCTATCCCTGCCTGTTGCGATGGCAGTAGGGTCGGGGTCAATGCCATTGCCATCACCTGCACGAATCGGATCTGAAATAAAATCATAGCCAGCAATCACATTGGGCTTCAAATCAGGGTGGGGGAAAATTCCTGTATCCAATACAGCGACAATCACATTGGCTGAGCCGGTTGTTATATCCCATGCCTGCTCCAGCCCAATCAGAGGGTAATGCCACTGTTGTTTGTACTTTGGATCATTGGGTATGACTTGGGGCTTGTGAATATGATTGGCAGTTACTTGCTGAATATTTGGCATGTTTTGCAAACGTCTTATTAGGCTGAGCGTTTGTTGGCGTGCTTCTGTTGCCCCCAATACACCGCGTTGCGTGTTTTTGGCAATATTACTGGAAAAAACAATGGCATGAATAATGGGGATGCTGTTATATTGCCGTAAACCGTCGGCTGCAAACAATGCTTCGAGTTGCGCTGTTTCTGTATTTATATTGCTGCCAGATTTAAACTGAACAATAACTTCACCCAGCACAAAATCTGTTGTAGGAGCTGGCGTTTGCACGTTGTTATTGACTGCTCCAGTGCTGATTGCGCCTGCAACAACCAGCGTTTGTGCTGATGTTGGCCCCACAAAAAGCCTTCCAGAAATGCTACCTGTTGTGGCTGAGGTGCCATTCCCTGCTGAATTCCCTGATTGACCACATGCACCCAAAAAACATGAGATTATGCATAAAATAAGAACCTTCTTCATCTAGCCTCTCCTGCTCCCTATGATGCTGAATGAAAATCCCGCGCTTCAATTTCCATTCCTGTATTGTTTTTTGTTGAAGTGCGTAAGTCAACCCTTTGAGGCTGTCCGAGAATAGAGACAGTCGCGAGGAAATCCCATTTTGAGTCATGATTTTTGGCGTGCGAGGCGAATAACAGGGTCTCAAAACGAAAATAGACGGAAATCATGGTCAAAATGGGGGGTTCGCAGTAGGTCTTTCTATTCTCGGACAGCCTCCTAGTATTTGCCCATGCCTATGATGACGTTGAACCACCTTGATAAAGCCTTTGGATCACAAGTTCTGCTCGATGATGTTTCCTTGAACATTGGGCGAGGCGTGCGAATTGGGTTAATTGGGCGCAATGGTGAAGGTAAATCAACCTTGTTAAAGATCATGGCTGGTCTGGTTGATACAGATAGTGGCACGATTATGCTGCGCAATAACGCCAAGGTTTCCTACTTGCCACAAGCGCCGCATTTTGATGCTGGGCAAAGCGTTTTTCATGTTGTTGCCGATGGCTTGGGTGCTGTGGCAAGTTTATTGGAAGACTATCAATCGGCATTACAAGCCTTACAACATGATAGCTCTGATGCCGCTCTTAAAAAAGTGGATAAATTACAAACTGAATTGGAGCACGCCGATGCTTGGCAACTGCATGCGCGCATTGAAATGGCGATTTCTAAGCTGAGTTTGGAGCCTGAGCGTGATGTGGGTGAATTATCGGGCGGCTGGTTGCGCCGTGTTGCTTTAGCACGCGCAGTGGTATCCAATCCTGATATTTTATTGCTCGATGAGCCGACCAATCATTTGGATGTGGCATCCATCGAATGGCTGGAAGATTTTGTGGCAAACTTTCAAGGATCTGTCTTATTCATTACCCATGATCGCTACTTTTTAGATGCTGTCGCGGAAGAAATTATCGAACTTGATCGTGGGCATTTAACCCACTTTCCGTGCTCTTATGCTGAATACCTAGAGAAAAAGGCTGAGATGTTGGCCGTTGAGGAAACTCAGAACCGTAAATTTGATACGATGTTGGCGGGTGAAGAGCGTTGGATTCGGCGTGGTATCCCTGCGCGCCGTCGCCGCAATGAAGGGCGAGTGAGTGCTTTAGAGGCTTTAAGGAAACAGCGCGCTGAGCGGCGCATGCGTGGGGCGGATGTCGATTTGCGCGTCGCTTGCGGTGTAAAATCAGGCAAAATGTTGATGGAAGCCGTGGCACTTTCGCACCACTTTGTACGCCCAAGCGGTGAAAAAATAACCATTGCCAATCAATTTGAACACAAAATCATGGCAGGTGAACGGATTGGGATGATTGGCCCCAATGGTATTGGTAAAACGACCCTGCTGAAAATTCTGCTGGGGAAAATATCTCCAGATAGCGGACGTGTTCGTCATGGCGTGCGCTTGGTTCCAGCATTTCTAACACAAATGCGCGATTTGGATGAATCAACTAAGCTCAAGGATGTGTTATTGCCGCAAGGTGGCAATTATGTGCATGTTGGTGGACATGAACCGCGCCATATTGTCACTTATATGCAGGATTTTCTCTTTGATAAAGAACTATTAAATGCGCGTGTTGCGGCATTATCAGGAGGTGAGCGAGGGCGTTTATTGCTGGCAAAGCTGTTGCTGGAACCTGCCAATATATTAATTCTTGATGAGCCCACCAATGATTTGGATATTGGTACCTTAGCGGTATTGGAGCAAGCATTATCAAAATATGATGGTACCGTGATTGTTGTTAGCCATGATCGCGCCTTTATGGATCGCGTGGCATCACGGGTTCTGGCATTTGAAGGCGATGGTGAAATCATTCCGATTGAAGGTGGCTATTCAGATTATCAGGCATGGAAACAGCGCCGTATGGAAGATCAGGCACAAGAAAGAGCCCTGCAAGCAAGCAAAGCGAAACAAACAAAAGTGACCGAGCCAGCAAAACAGAAAATTCTCAAAAAGCTCTCATACAAGGAACAAAAAGCACTGGAAGAGTTGCCTTCACAAATTGAGGCAATGGAAACAGAGAAAGCCAATATTGAAATACGCTTTTGCGAAGCTGATTATTTCACCCGCGATGCTGATGCCTATCAAAAAGATCAACAGCAGTTAAGTCTGCTGGATGTGCAGCTTGTTGATGCCTATGCTGACTGGGAAACGCTGGAAGAAAAACAGGCCGCCTTGGTTGATAATATGTAACGATTCTAGGAAAAAGGGGTAGAGGACAGGGTTTGCCTGTTTTCTACTCTACCCGATTTTCCCAAGACACCGGTGGTAAATAGGGTTGGAAGAAGCGGGTATACCGCTTGAGTAAGAGTCAGGCCTTGTTTTTGTCCTTTTTCTGATTACTGACAAAACCCTGGAAAACGACTATAAAGGAATGCGGTTTTTGTTTGAGAATTAGGGTCAATCCAAGCACTTAGTCCCCTCAGTGCTACAAAGGACTTTTGAGCGCGATTGACTACTTTATTGGTGTAGCTGGCTGATTTATCTGCGTATTTGAAGGATATTTCCGCCACCAAAGGAGCCTGACTCGATATTGGTACACCCTCGTACCAAAGAGTGACGCTAATTTCAGCAGTAAATTGACCAAGGTCAATCATCACATTGCGATAGACATGTTCACGGATTGAGGTATAGCCAACAAGAGTAAGGGGTAAGGTATTACTTAGACCGTAATTGCTTGCAAAACCTGGGAAATGTTTATTGATATCTTTGATATTGTTCAAGGTTCGTGTGTTTTTTTCGGTGGTAGAATGGCTGTAGAGAACCTTGAAATTATTTGAAGTATTAGCACCGATATCAGACTCTAATTTAGTTTTAGCGCTGCTGGTAGAAGCGCTGAGGTTTTCGAAATCTGAAATATAACGGTCTGGACTACGATATTTCAGAGTAACCTCAGACAATCCATTTTCGATGCGCTCTCTAAATGAATAACCCAAACTTTTTAAAGTACAGCTCGATAGGGTGTCAAAGAAATGAATGTCGCGATTCTTCACCAATATAGGGGTACCTGTAACATTACGCTGGATAGCTGTCTGAATGGCTAATTTTGCACTCTGCATAAGAGCATCAACATTACTCGACTCGCTCAAGTAATTGAACTGACTGGTTTTTAGCATCAACTTATATTCACGCGAAGTGACATCTGGGTTGGCACTGGCTAGTCCACTTGTTAGCACACAGACTAAGCAGAAAGTTAGCAGGGAAAATTTATTATTTAGAATATTCATGGGTTACCTCGTCTTAATTTTTGTAAGTATATTATATGCTGGTGGTGAGTCTCTCTGCCAAGACAATAATGCATTCGATACTTATTTAATCGCAGGTTTAAGCATTTACTCATGTGCTTTAGCTAAAGACCAATAATAGTTAATGAATCCACGATGCCTTAGGACACGCCCCTTTTTTAAAATTTATATCACTAATAAATGACACGGTTATGACAAGAGTGGGCGATCACCAAATTTAAATAGGTATAACCTTAGCTGAAAAACGCGAAAATTCAGGGGCGGGGAATGTTGTTTGACTTTGTTATGAAGTGTCTTCTTATTGTCATATAGCTGACTTATTCGACAAGTAGGGTGCGAGTCTATTCTAGGAGGTATTTTATTTATGTATAAGAAAAAAATTCAAACCATAGGTTTGGTTCTGGTAGTGGCAAGCCTTACTGCCTGCAGTAATTCAACAACGTCAGCCGTGGCTGCAAACGTAACATCGCCACCACAATTTACTGTCAAACAAGCACAAGATGTTTCTATCTTCAAAACGGGCACTGTAACATTGCCCCTTGATATTGCTTTTGGCAGCGCTGCTTTTCATTTAACCACTGATCCTTACAATATTGTGTACACCATGACTGACCGAGGCCCTAATATTAAATGTAAAGATGCCACCAAAGTTTTTGGTGCACCAGCAGCACCTGTATTTTGTCCAAAAGGAAATAAAATTTTTCCTGTGCCTGCTTTCTCACCATCGATTTCTAAATGGCAAGTGGATAGTACTGGTGTAGTATTATTGGAAACCATTCAAATGAAAGACTCATATGGTAATCCAATCACAGGCTTATCCAACCCCAGTAGTGTTTTTTTACCGACTGAAGCCAATTATGATAAAAATGGTACGCTGATTGCCGGTGATCCCAACGGTTTGGATCCAGAAGCATTTGTGAAAATGAAAGATGGCACGTTTTGGGTGAGTGAAGAGTATGCCCCAAGTATCCTGCATTTAAGCGCTACAGGACGCGTACTCGAGCGCATTGTGCCAACGGGCGTACGAGCCCAGCTGCTAGCCGCGACTTATCCAGTGGTTGAGGCTTTGCCAGCTATCTTAAGCAAACGCAAACTCAATCGCGGCATCGAAAGTATAGCAATTTCACCGAATGAACAATTTCTGTATTTTATGATGCAAAGCCCATTGGCGAATCCTGCGGTAGCTGATTATAAGGCCTCGCGTAATGTTCGTCTT
>JAUZQT010000004.1 GCA_030950825.1 Mariprofundaceae bacterium
GAAATCACCGGAGCAGCTAGGTGAAACCGTTCGTCTCGTTGCTTCCCTAGCTGGATACCTCGGTCGAAAACATGACGGCCCTCCAGGGCATCAGGTAATATGGAATGGTTACGCATATCTGCAATTAATGTGTGACGGGTATCTGTTGGCGGTAAGAGATGATATTGAGTAGTAAGAATATTTATGGCTAAAGGGCAGGGCTAGGAGGCTGTCCGAGAATAGAGATCGTAGCGAGGAAATTCCATTTTTAGTCATTATTTTCGGCTGTTTGAGGCGAATAGCAGGGTCTCAAAACGAAAATAGACGGAAATCATGGCCGAAATGGGGGTTTCGCAGTAGGTCTTTCTATTCTCGGACAGCCTCCTAGTTTTACAGTTCTGGTAAACAGTGCATGGTTCTGACCTTATAGGCTTAAGGTCGAATTTCGCTTTGTTATTATACAAAATTGGCCTCTTTCGCGGCCAAGCTGACTAATGCGAAGCGAGCCTATTGCAAGGCACCGTAAATAAATCATTGATTTACGCTGCCTAAGCACTTGCCATTATGCCGGATCCAGTATCATTATTCAGTTAGCTTTTAACACTTCTACGAGTTGCTGGATGCCCATGGGTTTTGAGAAGGCTATGATATGATCAGGTATGCGTGTAGGCAACATGCCTGAGTATAAGATAGCTTTTAAGCTAGGGCGTATAGTATGAATGGAAGCAATGAGTTCTAATCCATCCATGATAGGCATATTATAGTCTGTGAGTACAGTTTGGTAAATTTCAGGATTGGCTTGAAACTGTTTGAAAGCTTGCTGTGGGCAGATGTGAGCCGATACTTGGAAGCCTGCATGCGTAAGTAATTGGATATAAGTTTCAAGTATACCCTTATCATCGTCAACCAATAAAATCATACATCCTCCGCCAAAAAAGTGCCGCATATTGCTTTAAAGTTATTAAGAGTGATGGTAACATTTATCACATAGGTTGATGTTTCTTGCTGCTACAGTGCGCTTAACTGAAATAGGGGAATGAAGTGAAACTTGAGCATGGATTCAATCAGGATGATTTTCCAAAAGGGAAAGATGTGCACATTCAAAAAGGTGATTTATTACTTTATGAAGGCGAAGAGCATAAAGCTAATTGCTTTGTTCTGTTAGAGGGAAAATTAGAGGTTCGTTTGATTTCTGGAAACGGGCATGAAACTTTACTTTACTACCTATATCCAGGTGAACTGGTTGGTGAGCTGGCAATGTTTGGTGTGAGTGCGCGTACTGCAACCATTGTAGCGAGTCAGAATTGCCATTTGTTGGGGGTTTCTTATCAGGAATTTTCTCAGTGCATAAAAAACTATACTTTTCTACAAAAGATTACCGACTTATTTATACAGCGTTATATTCGGACACATGAAGTAGTGTGCCGGTTGGGACAGCCTAATATTGCGATGAAGTTGTGCCGGTATTTTAAATCATTGTCCGATCAGCATGAGATTGACGGTGAAACCATAAAGTTGCGTTTATCCAGCCACTCAGAAATGGGAAAGCTGCTAAGTTGTCAGCGTGAGACGATAACGCGGGAAATAAAGAAGTTAGTAGCTGTGGGTATTATTGAGCCCTGTGATCATGGTTTTTGTTTTTTAAATCGAAAAAAAATGAACTTGTTTTTAGCGGATATGCTGGATTAATATAGACGCGTTGTTTTAAATACCATGTATGCATGGTTGCGTTTGACTAAAAATATTGGTTTGACCAATACCCTTAAGAGTGAGTGTCACGGGTGTAAAAGCATCGGGCTGGGCTAGGGCTTGATGCATTGCTTCATCAATTAAAATTTCGCCAACTCTCGCATTCGACTCTAATCTTGCTGCTAAATTAACATGGCGGCCAACTGCTGTAAATGTTCGTCGTTCATGTGAGCCTAAGATGCCCAATACAGCTTCGCCAGATGCAATACCTACGCCTATGCCTAATTGCTCTAAACCGCTGCTAAGGCGGTGTTGGTTTAATGTATAAATGGCTTGAATGATTTGCTTGGCAGCATGCAAGGCATCCAAGCAACAATGGTTTTCAGAGGGCAACACACCAAACACTGCCATAACACCATCGCCCATAATTTTATCGACCATACCATGATGCTGTAAAATCGGTGGCAGCATAGCATTCATATAATCATTGAGCGTTTGCATCACCATTTGTGCATCGTGTCGCTCATTAAAGGGTGTGAAACTACGGATATCTACGAATAATGTGGCAATCGTTTTGCGCTCCCCTGCTGCATCAAGCTGCATCTCACCCTGAGCAATGCGCTCGGATACTTCATGCCCAACATAACGATGTAGGGTTTGTTGCATTTGGGCTTTGAGTAGGATGAAGTCGTTGGATATTTGCTGGTATTGCTGGAGCTGTAAGGTGTTTTGGGTGACATCACAAAAGAGCAACCAATCATCATTGATATCGCATAGGGCAAGAATATCAGTGTATTTTCCATCTTGCAGTTGAACTTGAGGCAGCTCAAAACTTTCACTCATGGGTAGCATGCCAAATAAAATATCGAAAAGCCCCGTGGCTTGTTGCCCTGTTGGCGGCACTTTCTGGCAATAGTGTTGCCATGCACCACCTGTTTGGATAATACGCTCGCTTCCTTTTTCAAGTTGCAACCATGCAGGCTCCAGTTGTTGGATCGTGTGGGTTGCAATATGTTGGTATAGCGGCAGAGGTAGGGTTTCGTCTGTCATGGATTTATCAGCATTTTTGTTAATTGTTGAAAAGATAAATCAACATGTTCACCCGTTTTGGCACTGGTGGTATACATAGGGTCACCATACTTTTTTAGTGCAGCTAAAGCTTGCTCATTGATGTCCCACGCATCAGATAGGTCAGACTTGTTCAATAAAAAAATATTGGGTATTTTTCCGATGTCGCTATGTACACGCTCTAGGATTCCATGAGCTGTTTGAATGGTTTCAGAACGCGTACCATCAATGACAGTGAATATGCCTGCGCTACCTCGCACATAGCTGCTGGTTATTTTTTTATATTTCTCTTCACCATGAATATCCCAAATCATCAAATTCACTGATGTATTATCAATCTTAACTACTTTTTTATCAATTTTAACACCCATAGTGGATAAATATTTCTCTGAAAACTTACTGTACACAAATTGTGCGGTTAGGCTGGTTTTACCGACACCTGCTGCACCAAGAATACATATTTTTTTCTGAATCATGGTTTATTGCTGCCTACTTCGAGGGCGAAGTGAATAACTTGTGAAATATCGTGAGTATCTGCTTTGTGAGAAATAACCTTAAGCTTCTGCTTGGTAATGCCATGTGTTGTTAGTTCTTTTTGTATAGCTTTAAGTCGCAACGATGTAATAAAACTAGCCGTATTGCTGTATAAGACCTTGGTGAGCAGCTGACTGTTTGACTCAATAGTCTGTGCCTGCTCGAAAAGGGAGGCAAGCAAGGCAATACTTTCTTGGATGCTGGGTGAGACCTTAGCAATGGTATTAGGAAATGTAATACTAATACTGTTGATATCCTTTTGTATATTTATCCACTCTTCGGTGGTGTTTTTAAGCTTGCTGGTGTAAAAACTATGTACACCATCGACCAGTCCGAATTGCGCTTGGGCTTGAGAAATCCATGCGCCTGTCGCAAAACCTGCTGCAAACAAAGCACCATTACTAAAGCTTAGGCGCACACTGCTTGGTGGCTGCAGGCGCTGAATCGCAGCAGCCAAAATAGCAGCTTCATCAATCCATGTTGCCACCTGATTGTCAAAGCGATCAATGCCTTCAAGTTGAATCGCTTGATTGTTGGCTGCATCAATCCATCCTTGCTTGGCTTCACCTGTTGCCAACAGGGTATTATTGGATAATGACAGTTGCACTGTTTCAGCTGGCTGCAAGGCCTCTATGGCGCGTTGCAGTATAATATCATCGGGTAAAGATATGCTTTTATCATCATAAGCAGAGATATAGGTGATGCTTTTTACCTTTTGTTTGGCTTGCTTTATCCAAGTCTCTGTTGCTATACCTTGGGCGATTAACTCCATGTTTGACGTGATGCGTAAACGAATGCTTTTGGGTGGGCGTAAGGCTTTATGCGCCTGTTTGAGCACATAATCAGGGCTATCGATAAGGGTGATATTGTTTTGATACTGTTTGATTTGTGGAATGCTGTGGATGTTCTTTTGCGCCTGTTTTTCCCAAGCACTACTGGATTCACCCGATAGGGTGAGTGTATCGCCGTCAAGCTTGATTTGAATGCTTGAATCTGGCTTTAATACTGCAAGAATACGCTCTAATAGGCTTGGTTCTGCTGATACATTGCTGGTATCCACATGCGAAATTCCTGCAATCAAAGGTGCTTTTTCTAGGGCTTTATTTACCCAATCTTTTGGGGCATTGCCTGAGAGTAGCAGGGCTTCACCTTGTAATGATAGCAAGATGCTTTGCGGTGGATTGAGTATGTGTGCGGCACGCTTGAGAATAAAGGGTGGCTCAAGTGATAGGTACGGTTGTAAATCTAGCTTAAGCTGGGCTTGGGGCAGACTTGTCTTTTCCAATATGCGTATGGGGTCATGGCTTAATGGGTCGCGTAGCCCTGTGATCATATATTTCCCACTGTGTTGCTGAAATTGGGTAATGACGATGCCAGGCTCATCGCTTAATTGTTGCACATAGCTTTGCCATTGTGCCACTATATCGGCTTGTTGTTTATAGTCCCATACGACCCAAGCGATTATTGCAGTAATCATAGCCCCTAAAAGCATCAGTGGCTTCAAAGGTGAACTTTTTTTTATTTTTGCTTGATAATCAGCAACCAAAAGTGGCGAGAGATTAAGCTCAGTTACTTCAAATGCTTGGGTATCTCCATCAAAGTTTTGTAGACTTTCATGGAACTCATGCTGTATATCTTCAATCGTTGCTTGCATTGTTTCACGCAGCGAAAGCGGTGGGTTACCACGGCATACCAAGGCCAAAACAACATCAGGCCCCTGCTCGATAAGCACTTGTAAATCACCCATACGCAAGCTTTCGATGCCTTGGTTTTCACTGCTTGAGAAGGAATCATGGATAAAGTCTTGCACGGCAGTCAGCATACTTGATACAATATCTGCATCTTCATAATGGCTTGGATCTAGGGCTATATGCTTAAGCAATAAACCTGTTTCTTTGTGGATAAGAAAAATCTGTTCAACACGGTAGTTTAAGGTGTTCAGCAATACAATTTCAGCAAAGGGTTTACCCGTGCTAATAGCGTCCCAGCGCCAGCGTAAACCTTGAGCGGAAAAGGAGTGCTCTAGGGTTTGGTTCATGGATTGCAACATGCTTGCAATAGAACTTTGAATGGCTTTGCGAATAGCGGGTCCCATCACGGGAAACAATGCATCGGAGAGCGGCTGAGGGTTTCTGGCAATGGAGTTTTTTAATGCCTCTTCAACCGCAGGTGTGAGCGCTTGCCCCAGCTTGTTGTCACTGTGGCTTCGGATTTGCACGGCTTCAGCAAGGATTTTAGCAATTTCTTGGGCATGAAGCTCTTGGTTGTTTAAAAGCTCTTCTAATCTATCAATGCGTGTAGTTTCTTGTTCAAACAAAAGCCTACGAAGTGCTTGCATGGCTGCTTCGTGCTGTTGGCTTGTGTTATTGCTCATTAACGTAGGTTGCTAAAAGCCTTTCTTTATTCTTTTCCTTCGGGCAGCTTGAAATCACCATTGAGGCGCATGGCAAGCTCGCTAAACATATCCGCCAACGCTCTACGGTCTGCTTTATCATCACGCAATTCTTCGGTCGATTTATTCAATGATGTGGAAAGCGTGGTGCGCACAGTTTGAATTTCTGCCAGTAACGATTTGGATTGTTCGAGTAGGGCATGGCGTAAATCAGCTTGTGCTTGGCTGCCGCTTTGTTGCAGTTGATTCAGCTTTTTATCTTGTTCTTGTGCTTGCTTACTTAATTCATCGCTGAGGTGGCGCGTGTCATTTTCACGCTCACCACGATCTATAGAAATCATGTCTGCAAGGCTTGAAACTTCTTGTTTAATATAGTTTTCTAACACGTCCAATCGACTGTTGGTTTCACCACGAAGTGAGTCTGATTCAGAGAGTAAACGCGCTTCTAAGCGGATGAATCGTTTTTCATAATCACGCATTTGTGCGCCAAAGATAATGTCGCGAATTTGATCAACATTGCCAGCTTCTGTGTTTTCTTGGTGGTTTGTTTTTTCTTTAGGCACGATATTCTCCTCAATAGCTATCTTCTTGAATATGCATTGAACTCTAATCCCAGCATAACCTTATAAGAAAGCAAGTGCTTATAGGTGGCTGGTGATATATATCACTGAATATGGAGCCTATAGCACAAGCATGAAATGAGCATTGCCCTAAAGCCCCTTCTATCTGGAGTTCGCTTGTGGTCATATGCTTTAACCCAAAAGAACTATCTGAGGTGAAAATTTCGTAGATGACGCAATAATATATCGGCATTGGCACAAAATATATGGTAAATATCCTCAAAGCCATCTTCGCCACCATAGTAAGGATCGGGAACATTCAAGCTTATCTCGCCCGCTGATTCAAACTGCCGCATCATAAGCAGTCTTCCAGGATGAACCCCCATATGCAAAAGGTTGCGATGGTTATCTGCATCCATGGCCACAAAGTAGTCCCATAAATTAATATTATTACGGGTAATTTGTTGAGCTTGATGTTGACTTAAATCCAGTCCATGTTGTTTTGCGGTTTGTTCTGAACGCGGATCCGCGCGGCCACCAATGTGCCAATCACCCGTACCGGCTGAGGAAAATGAGAACTGCTCCGCTAGACCCTTTTTTTCAGCCTGGCTTGATACAATCACTTCAGCCAACGGTGAACGGCAAATATTACCCAAACAAACAAACAGTACGCGTGTAGGCTTATGCATGTTGCAAATTTCTCTCCGCTTGCGATAGCTGTAAATATACAGGCTGGATCCAGCGCGTCAGTGCATTGATATTGATTTGGCCGCTCCTAGCTTGAATCAGCAAGCTCATGGCGTGTGCTCGATCAATAGATAAGGGCAATCGCTGCCAGCTTGCCAAATCAATAGCGGGATCTTGTTGTGCAACAAACTGACTTGCCGTCATCAATGCAACATCTTGCCAGCCTTTGCAGCTATCTTCTTGCAAGCATTCACCCGCTTGATAGCAGGCCACAAACACCTCATTGGCACGCGCATCCTCCAAAACCCAAACAGGATGCTCGTTTTGTATTTGCATTGCTGTAATGGCCAACGATGATAAGCCCCAAATAGGCAGCTTTAGCGAGGCGTTGATACCAGCCAAGGTCGCAGCACCAATGCGAAGACCTGTAAACGAACCTGGACCTTGGCCTGATACCAGCATCCGTAAATCTGACCATGTTAGACCTGCCTGCTGCAATACGCCTTGAAGCAACGGCAACACAGTATGGGAGTGTTGCTTCCCGTCACTGGCCTGAGCTGTCCATGCTTTTCCTTCGGCATTGATAACACATGCACAAGCAGACCCCGTTGCAACGTCTAAAGCTAAAAGTGGGTACATTAAAGCAATAACTTCAACATGAAATTAAATGTGCCAATACCTTTTTTGATTTGTCATTCATACTTATCTCACGGGTGGAATGAGCTTCATTTCTGTTAATGCAGCACGCAAGGTTTCCCCATGCTGTGGATGCTGCAAGCCCAAGATTACATTGGCCAATAAAAAACCACATGGGTTACCAGCATCAAAACGCTGCCCTTCAATAACAACACCATAAACTGGCTCTTCTGAAGCCAGTTGACGCATTGCATCGGTCAGTTGAATTTCATTACCCGTACCAGGTTTGGTTTCTTTCAATAACGCAAAAAGGCGGGGGGTAAAAATATAGCGGCCAATCATTGCTAAATTAGAGGGCGCTTGATTGATTGCGGGCTTTTCAATCATGCCGTGCAAACGCAGTAAGCCATTTTCATCTTGTGCGTCCACAATACCATAGCGTGAGACTTCATTATCAGGCACATGCGCCAAGCCAATAACTGATGCGCCTGTTTGCTCATGCACCTCGCATAATTGTTGCATGGCTGATTTTCCCTCGGATAAAATCAACTCGTCAGCCAGTGATACACCAAAACACGCATCACCAACCCAAGGGGCTGCGCATAAAACAGCATGCCCCAACCCCAGTGGTTGTTTTTGACGGATATAGGCGACATCCGCCATGCGCGCGACTCTGGAAACAGTCTGATACAAAGCATCTTTACCAGCCGCATGCAGGTTTGCTTCCAGTTCCGAAGAAATATCAAAGTGATCTTCGATGGCGCGTTTACCTCGCCCTGTCACGATGACAATTTCATCCATGCCCGCATCCAAAGCTTCCTCTACGCCATATTGAATCAGCGGTTTATCAACAATGGTCAGCATTTCCTTGGGTGTGGCTTTGGTCGCGGGCAAAAAACGCGTTCCCATACCTGCTGCTGGAAAAATAATTTTACGTAGTGGGGAGTTCATTCTATTGGCCTTGTTGCTTACGACAAACGGCCGTAAGAGTGTAGGCCAGCAAGATACATGTTCACGCCTAAGAAACAGAATACTGTGACTACGAACCCAATAACCGTCCACCAGGCCAACGTCTTACCGTGCCAACCGTGTGAAATACGCACATGCAAATAAGCACCATAAGTAAGCCAGACAATCAATGCCCATGTCTCTTTTGGATCCCAAGACCAATAACCACCCCAAGCTTCAGCAGCCCAAGCTGCCCCCAAAATAGTTGCCAAGGTAAAGGCCGGAAAGCCAACTGCGACAGACTTATATGCCAATTGATCCAAGGCATCCAAGCTTGGAAATACCGCAACCATTTTACTGTTGCGAGATTCAAGCCACATACGCACCAAATAAGCCATGCCAGCACCACAGGCTACTGCAAAAGAACCATACCCAACAAAGTTCAACGGCACATGAATTTTCATCCAATATGACTGCAAAGCAGGAACCAGCGGCTTGATTTCTGCCTGACCAACCGACTCCAACCAAATGCTAAAGAAAATACCCGTAGCAATTAAAAGCATTACAAAGGCACCCATAGCCTTGGCCTCGTAACGCTTCTCCCATTGCAGATAGATGATGGCAGTAATACAAAACAGCAAAATAAATACTTCGTATAAATTTGATACGGGGGCGTGCCCGATATCGCCATCCATAAACAAATATGATTCATACCAACGCAACAATAATGCCGCACCACCAGAGTAGATGCCAGCCCACGCTGCGGCAGTTGCCATGCCACCAATAAAAGATGCAGGAGCAAACAAATAAGCGATATAACAAATCGCTGAAAATAAGAACACCACGTTCATGGTCATTACAATATTCCCGCCAATCAGATTGGACTGATTTTCATAAGATACCATGGCTGAAGTCGGCTCAAAAATAGTCAATATGCCCATCAACACAATCATCAAAGCGCCACCATCAAACCATGACACCATCATTTTAGGAATTCGGCCATTCACGACTTCAGGGCGAGCCATGGATGCAATAATCGCCAAGCCAGCTCCTAATAGAGCGCCTGTTCCCAGCCATACAAGCCCATCTTGGCCAACCAACTGAAAGATATAAGCATCTTCCGTGTAACCATCACCACCCCATAATGCCAAGCCAGTCGCCCCCAACATTAGTCCAATATAGCCCCAGTAACGCACAAAGGCTGCACGCCCCTGATACATATTTTCCCATAGTCCATTTGATTCTGCTATCGCTGTCATACAGTATCTCCTTTATTCAACGCCTGCACATCGTCATCAACTTTGCTTAAAATTTCATTAAACTCATGTTTAAAATTCAAAGGGTTTCGATTGCTCAAGCCGACAAAGCTAATACTGACAACACCACCCTGCCTGCGTACCACCAACCATAGTTTTCTGTGTGACATATAAAGCATAATGCATAGGCCAATCACCAGTAGTGCACTGCCTATCCAAACCACATTCATACCAGGATCTTTGGCCAATTGTAGGCCTGTGTAATATTTTTGATCATAGTCATCAAGCACGGGGATATACGGCCAAGGAAGACGCGGGATGACCTGAACAGCCTGCAACACCCGCATGGCCATGGCTTGGAAATTATCGGGCCGTTGATCACCAAACACATCATTCAAGGCTGCTTTAAAGGCCTGCATATTGGCTTTTTTCTTATTGCTTAAATCAGCCCCTGCCAAACGAACAATAAAACGTTGGAGAAGTTCCCATTCTTTGGGGTTACTCATGTCCAGACCCAAGGCCATGGATTCAAAGTCTTGGGTATTCCCAGAGAAAGATACTTGCATAAAATTACCGCGATTTTCACCGTTCAATTCAAACGCATTCATAAAGCTACGAATTTTCACAGCTTTTAAACCAGCTCCGCGCATAATAAAATCAACGGATGGCCCTAAATCTTGAAAGTCCTTCGGCTCTCCAATCTGCGCCATATTCTCGACATTATACGGGCGAAAGTCGGACATCTCCAAGGTAATGCCCGTTGCCTCATCCTTGAACGTGGTATAAATCTTCGTCTCTGCGAAATCAACATCCCCACTACCATCTAATTTCAATAATTTTAAACGAATATCAGAGCCGCCATCACCAAAGCTCGCCTGATAAATGCGTACGCCCTTATAATATAAAGGCTCATTCACAATAATATCAGAGGTCAACACTTCTTTGCCATTGTCAATAATCGTCAGATTACTTTTAAATTCCTTCGGCATGCCATTGGGATAAAAGTCAATAGAAAATTCATTGCATCGCACTTCAAACGGCATTTTCATATATTCTGTGCTGGTACCTTTCAAGAAGGTGATTTCACTTTCTTTTGCGCCTTCAGGCACGGACATATTGCCCCTGAAACCAAACTGCACACTCATCCAGCCGCCAATCAGAATCACCAGCATGGCCGAATGCACACAGATATAGCCCCACTTATGATATTGCCCTTTATCGGCACGAATATAACTCACATCACCGCGTTGCTCTTCACGAATGCGCCATTCTTTTAAGTTTCCTTTTACGGCAAGCAAAACACTTTCAACGCTCTGGTCTTTCAGTTTCCAATGACGGCTGTGTTTCATATGTTTCATCGCACTATCAGATATAGTGATCTTGCTGCTGCGCATTTCCTTCATAAAACGAGGCACATTGCGCCACAAACAAACAGACAGAGACAACATTAAAAATCCGAGTAAGGATAAAAACCACCAAGTGTGGTACATATCAAACAGACCCAGGGAACGGAAGACCCAGTACCAAATCGGCCCGAACTGTTGTAAATAATCCGCTTGATCCTGATTTTGCAATAAAACAGTTCCAATCACAGATGCCAGAGCCAGCACCGTCAACAAGCTAATGGCCAGAGACATTGAGCCAAGGCGAAGTAAAATAGGTTTTAAATAATCGGTTGTATTAGACATGGCGCGCATCATAACTAGCGAAATTCATCCCGTCATGCGTAGAATCTCCCCTAGATTAACAATGGCGCAAATAATCCAGATAGTTTTTTCACCTTGTGGCAATATTTAATTCCCGTTCCTATAATTAGGGTGAAAGCACCTTGAATAGTGCTTAAAAAAGTAAGTGTTTACTAATTTTTACAGCAAATTTATCGCAACCTCTTATTCAAAATGCAAGAATTCACCTTTCACTGCGACTGAATGTTTCATATTGCCTATACAACGGAGTTGAAAATGATCAAAATAATTTTAGCGATGGTTTTCTCGTCGCTATTGATAACGCCTGCACATGCCGCCGATTTTAAGTGGATGGATGGGCAAGGGGATGTGTATTCTCTTTCTGAAAAGTATAAAGAGCAGCCTGTCATTGTCCATTTCTGGGCATCTTGGTGCCCGCCTTGCGTCGCTGAAATGCCCGAAATCGCAATTTGGCTAAAAAAACATCCCCAAGTTAAGTTTCTGGCAGTTTCTGTTGATAATAAACTGACAACGGCGCAATCTTTTTTGCAAAAAAACAATATCTCATTGACAACGGTATTAACGGATAATGCGCAGTCTGCCCGCCTGTCTGTGCGCGGTCTGCCAACCACCATCCTTATCAATGCCAAACACGACATTATTAGTACGCATATCGGCATGCAAGATTGGCAGAAAAAACGCTGGGGAGATCGTATTCTGAGCCTTTTTCCAAACACCGCCCCTCAAGAAATTTCGCTGCGCAAAGAGAATTGATGCTGTTAACGCAAAGTAGAAAGACCCTAACCTGAATAATTCACAAATACTGTCGTGCCCTTGCTTGCCCATTTATCCGCAATCATCACAACGATTTATGAATAATGCGGGATAGCTCTGCGCATTTTGCTGCAGGCGAAACTGACATCGCTGCCACTAAACCTGATTTGGGGAATAGATATGACAGGGAAGACAGATTCAACAGGGAAACTTCATAACATCCTTGGTATCATTGAACATCAAAGTAGATGTTGTCTAACATTGAAGTCCCTCTCGGACAAAGCCTCGATCACTTTGCTCGAAAACCTCATTGCTGCCATCAAACTTTATGGCAAACTCAAGCTTATCCGCACAGACAATGAAGCCGTATTTACATCCAATATTCCGTCTGAGGCTTTGAATGCCTGGCATTAAACATCAACGAACGGAGGTCGCCTGCCCTTCGCAGAATGGAAAAGTCGAACGCTTCCTTGGCGACACTGGGCTCCAGCTATTCAAAAAGCATGGATCCAATAAAACCCTGTAGGGTTGTCCGATGGAATTAGCCTGAATAATGCAGGTTAGTTTGTGGTCAACATTTCATCTGCGTTAATGTAATTGTATTTTTTCAATACTTCCATCGTCATTCTCTTCATACATATAGCCCTTTGGTTCTTCAAGCACAAACAAAACCAACAGAAAAACAAGAAAAGCAGCGCAAGCAATGGTGATAAAGAAAACTTGAGATGATACAAATGAGAGTACCGTTAAAAATGCTACAGCACCCACATTGCCAAATGCACCTGTCGTGCCTGCGACTTGCCCAGTTAGACGACGTTTCACCAAAGGTACCACGGCATAAACAGCGCCATTACCCGCGTTTACAAACAATGAGGCAATTACCATCACAACAATAGCTGCTGGAATAGACCAAGTTGCATCGACTTGTCCCATTAAAAAATAACCCACAGACAAGCCGCCAAGTGTGATGCCCAATACTTTTTTACGGCCATACTTATCACTAAAGTAACCACCTGCTGGGCGCATGATAATGTTTAAGCCAGCAAAAATTGAAGCAATCAGTGCTGCTTGTGTTATGGATAAATCTGCAGTCGCTTTAAATGTATCAAAGAAAAACAAGGGGAGCATTGAAATCACAGCCAGCTCAGAGCCAAATGTAATCATATAAGATAGATTCAAAGCAGCGACCTGTTTGAATTTATAGCGATGAATTTCGGGCACAGGTTTGGCCTTTTCAGAAAACAATGCTTTATTGATACGAAAGATTTGTGAAATTTGGTAAACATATAGGGCTAACAGTCCCGAATAGATGCTGTACGTGATTGTAGTTGAGAAAATATTAAGATTTGCGGGGGATATTTTCCATGCCAATACAACAAGTGCAAGATATAGAGGTGCCGTCATTACACAGTAGAGGTAGAAATCACCTTTGCTGGATACTTCCATTGCCCCCAAGTTTTTGGGTCGGAAATACGTGGTGCCTTTCGGGTTATTGCTCACGGAGAAATAGAAAATGAGCGAAAATCCTAAAGCGAGAACACCTGTTGAAGCTACAGCCCATCTCCAGCCATCATCACCACCTATCCAAAGTGCAAGCATGGGTAAAGTCATGGCAGCAGCAGCGGAGCCAAAGTTGCCCCAGCCACCATAAATCCCTTCTGCGGTACCCACTTGTTTGGCTGGAAACCATTCAGAAACCAGACGAATACCAATCACGAAACCTGCACCGACAAAGCCAAGCAAGAAACGGTAGGTTGCCAATTCTTCATAAGTCTCAGCAAAAGCGAACAGGAAACAGAAAATACTGGAAAGGGCGAGTAGGACAGAAAAAGTTATTTTTGGCCCATACTTATCAACCAGCATGCCGATAATAATTCGGGCAGGTATGGTTAGCGCGACATTCAGGATCAGTAGTAATTTTACTTCTTGATCAGAAAGCCCAAATGTATCGCGAATCGATGCCATGAGCGGAGCAAAGTTAAACCATACCATAAAGCTGATGAAAAATGCCAGCCATGACATATGTAGAATTTTCATTTTACCAGTGAATGAAAACACGTTTATTTTATTTTGATCAACTCCCGTTACAGCCATCATTGATACTCCTAAAAGCCCCGTATATCGGAGCTTGATGTATTTATTCATTTCCCCTCTTTAGCAAGAACTATGCCAACATCTTTTTGTTTGCAATGGGTTTAATCCGCATTATTCATAAATGCTGCCGCGCCCTCGCTTGCTCCTTTGTTGTTCGTTAACATTTGTCCGCAACGAATCCTTTGCCAATCGACCGTATGCATGGCTACGGCACTCATGGCAAAAAATCCGTTGCAAACAAAGCTTCGGCGCGATCATCACGGCGATTCATGAGTAATGCGGGTTAAAGAGTATATTTCCAAGCGACCTTCTACTTTATTGTATATATATTAGGCGAAACATGATTATTTATTATGCATCAATAGCGACTAATGTGTTTTTCAATAGTGATTTAGCCGGATTTATTCTGGCATAGATATTGCTAAACATTTGCAAATAAAACATTTACTCACGAGGTTGCGATGAACAATAAGAAAAAGCTGGTGATGATTGGTAATGGCATGGCTGGTGTGCGTGCTATTGAAGAAATTCTCAATGCCAATCCAGATATGTTTGAGATAACAATTTTTGGCGCAGAAAAATACCCCAACTACAACCGTATTATGTTATCGCCAGTGCTTGCTGGTGATACGACCATTGAAGATATTATTCTTAACGAAGAGCAATGGTATGCCGACAACGATATTACCCTGCATTTGGGCAAACGCATTAAAGAGATTCAACGGGGTTACAAAAAAGTTATTGCTGAAGATGGTACTGAGGCTGAGTACGACAAGCTAATCATCGCCACAGGTTCCAACCCATTCATTATTCCTATTCCAGGCCATGATAAAAAAGGGGTCATGGCTTTTCGTGATATTGATGATTGTGATGCCATGGTGGAAGCTGCGAAAACCTACAAAAAAGCGGCGGTGATTGGTGGTGGCTTGCTGGGTTTAGAAGCGGCCAAAGGCTTGTTGCATTTGGGCATGGAAACCACGGTGATTCATGATCAAGCCACGCTGATGAATATGCAGTTGGACACGGTTGCAGGGGCGATGTTGCGCAGCGAACTTGAAGCACAAGGCATGGCATTTAAGACCTCAACATTGACCACGGAAGTTCTCGGTGACGAACGTGTTACAGGCTTAAAATTTAAAGATGGTACCACCCTTGATTGTGATTTGTTGATTATGGCCGTGGGCATTCGCCCCAATATGGCGTTGGCGAAGGATTCTGGTCTGTTTTGCAATCGCGGTATTGTGGTCAATGATTACATGCAAACGGTGACAGACCCTGCTGTTTATACTGTGGGTGAATGTGCTGAACATCGCGGCATTGCTTATGGACTGGTTGCTCCGCTTTTTGAGCAGGCGAAAATACTGGCGTATATGATTACAGGTCAGGGGCTAAAAACGTATGAAGGATCTGTTGTTTCAACCAAGTTAAAAATATCTGGTGTTGATGTATTTTCGGCAGGCGATTTTATGGGTACGCCCGGTGCAGATATTATTGAATTGATGGATAAAGTGGGGGGTGTTTACAAAAAAATAATCCTTGAGGACGATAAAATCAAGGGTTTGGTAATGTTCGGCGATACTGCCGATGGTCCGACTTTTTTCCAATGGATGCAAGACAGGAAAGACATTTCGGAGCAACGCTCCACCATGTTGTTCGCGGCATCTGGTTTGGGCGATGCTGGGCATTCAGGCATTGATTTGGCTGCAAGCATGGCCGATCAAACGGTGGTCTGTGGTTGCAATGGTGTGAGCAAAAAAGATGTGGTGGATTCGATTGTCAAAGGCGGTTTAACGACACGCAAAGAAATCACAGCTTGCACCAAGGCGGCAGGATCTTGTGGTGGTTGTGCTGGTTTGGTGGATCAAATTCTTGCTTCAACCTTGGGCACAGCTTTTGTAGAATCTGAACATGATCCTATGTGTGGCTGCACAGAATTAAACCATGAGCAGGTGAAAAAACAGATTAAGAACAAGAAATTAACCATGGTACGTGAAGTCATGAGTGTGCTGGATTGGAAAAGTGAAGGCTGCCACGTTTGTCGGCCTGCCATTAACTATTATATTGGTATGCTCTGGCCGCAAGATTCAGAAGATGACCGAACATCCCGTATCGCCAATGAAAAAATGCATGCCAACATTCAAAAAGATGGCACTTTTTCGGTTATTCCACGTATTTATGGCGGCGAAACAACGCCTGATGAGCTGATTCACATTGGTAAGATCGCTAAAAAATATGCCATCCCCACGGTGAAAATAACGGGGGGTCAGCGCATTGATTTGCTGGGTGTTAAAAAAGAAGATTTAACCGCAATATGGAAAGATTTGGATATGCCCTGTGGTTATGCTTATGGTAAAGCTTTACGCACGGTGAAAACTTGCGTGGGTTCTAACTGGTGCCGTTTTGGCACGCAAGATTCCACATCGTTGGGCATTCACCTTGAAAAACAGTTGGATCGTATTTGGTTCCCTGCCAAGGTAAAATTGGCAGTTTCAGGTTGCCCCCGTAACTGCGCAGAGGCAACGATCAAAGATTTTGGCATTGTCGGTGTTGAGGGCGGTTGGGAAATTAGTACGGGCGGCAATGGAGGGGTTCATGTCGTGGTCACTGAACTTTTATGTATTGTTAAAACAGCCGAAGAAGTTGAGCAGGTGGCAAAGGCTTATTTGCAGCACTACCGCGAAACAGGTCGCCATAATGAACGTTGCGCACCTTGGCAGAAACGTGTTGGCTTAGAGCGTATTAAAGCATTGGTTGTTGATGACCTTGATAACCGAAAAGCTTTAATCGAGCGATTGGATTTGTATCTGGCACAGCAAGAGAAAGACCCATGGGTCGCACGTATTGAAGATGCCAAAAAAGATGGGTTAAAAATATTTTCGGAATATACCCCCATTGATATTCCAGTAAGGGTGGAATCATAAGATGACCAAAGCAACTGAGAACTGGATAGAGATTTGCAGCTTGGATGAGATTCCGCCTTCACAGGCGCGTACAGTCAATATAGGTAACGCGAGCATTGCAGTGTTTCGTTTAAGTGATGATCGGATCAAAGCACTTGAGAATCGTTGCCCCCATAAAAATGGGCCATTGGCTGAAGGTATTATTTCAGGGGATGATGTGTTGTGTCCGTTACATAACTGGCGCATTCATTTGGAGGATGGTCAAGTAGCCGCGCCAGATCAGGGATGTGTTAAAACATATTCAACAAAAATTGAACACGGCATTGTTTTTTTAGATCTAGAATAATACCCCATCACAACCCTAAGGAGTTGGCATGACCCGAACAGTTAATAGTATCTGCTCTTATTGTGGAACGGGCTGTGGTATCCGTTTGGAAACCGATGGTCAGCGTATTGTATCGTTGAGGGGTGATGAAAAACACCCAACGAATACCGGTAAGCTTTGTTCAAAGGGGCGGGCGTTACACCATACGGTCGTAACAGAAGATCGCCTACTGCGTCCACAGTTGCGCACATCACTGGATGCCCCTTTTGCGCCCGTAGACTGGGATACTGCGTTGGATTATTCGACCAGTAAATTTGCTGAGATTATTAAAAATCATGGCCCTGATGCCGTGGCTTTTTATGTGTCGGGACAATTGTTGACAGAAGATTATTATCTGTTCAATAAACTCATGAAAGGGTTTATTGGCAGCAATAATATCGACACCAATTCTCGACTGTGCATGTCTTCGGCGGTGGCAGGCTACAAACGCGCTTTTGGTGCGGATGGCCCACCGACCTGTTATGATGATATTGAGTTGGCGGGTTGTTATTTGATTGCTGGGGCAAACCCAGCATTTGCCCACCCTATTATTTTTCGGCGCATGGAAGCGGCCAAAGAGGCCAATCCTGATTTAAAAATCATTGTCGCAGACCCTCGCCGTACCGATACCTGCTCGATTGCCGATCTGCATCTGCCACTTAAACCTGGTACCGATGTTGTCCTTTTTCAGGCCATGTTGAATGTCATGATGTGGGAAGATTTTATTGATCAGACTTATGTGGATCATTACACCACAGGTTTTGAAGCGGTTGCCAAGCAAGCGAGATTGATCACCCCACGAAAAGCGGCAAACATTTGTGGTCTAAAAACCGAAGATATTGTTAAAGCAGCCTTGTGGTTTGCTGAAAACAAAAGTCTTTCTTTTTATACCATGGGCCTTAATCAATCAACATCAGGCACGGATAAAAACAATGCGCTGATCAACTTGCATCTGGCAACAGGGCAGGTGGGGAAAGAAGGTTGTGGGCCTTTTTCATTAACGGGTCAACCCAATGCCATGGGCGGTCGGGAAGTCGGCGGCTTGGCCAATATGCTGGCGGCACATCGTGATTATACCAACCCAGAACATCGCCAAGAAGTGGCAAAATATTGGGGTGTGGATGACGTGCCGCAGACACCAGGGTTAACGGCCACTGAGCTTTTTGACGCTTTGGAAACAGGTGCGGTCAAAGCAGTATGGATTGTTTGTACCAATCCGATGGTATCCATGCCTGATGCCAAACGTGCGCAAGCCGCTTTGAAAAAAGCTGAATTGGTGATGGTTTCTGATGCCTACCACCCCACCGATACCACAAAGTTTGCCCATGTTTTGTTTCCAGCAGCAGGCTGGGCAGAAAAAGAGGGTTCGATGACCAATTCGGAAAGACGTATCAGCCATATTCAACAAGCGTTGCCTGCTGCTGGCATGTCACGTCCTGATTGGAAAATAGCGGCTGATTTTGCAATCTGTTTGGGTCAAAAATTGGGCAAAGATTGGTCTTCTGCTTTTAGCTATGAAAAAACAGGCGATATTTTTAACGAGCATTGCGGGCTTACCCAAGGCAGAGATATTGATATTACGGGTCTTTCTTATGCAGTACTCGATGAATTTGGTCCCCAACAATGGCCCTACCCCAAAGGCTCAAAACCCAATGAAACAAAACGCCTTTATACCGATGCTATCTTTGAAACAGCAGATAAAAAAGCCCACTTTATGGATGTTTTATACAAACCTGTGGCAGAGCCCACCGATGCGACGTTCCCCCTATCCTTGACCACAGGCCGCATTCGCGATCAGTGGCATAGCATGACCAAAAGCGGCAATGTGCTACAGTTGATGCAACAAGTTACAATTCCTCCGCTACAAATACCCCCTGATGATGCCAAGCTGCGAGGCATTGACGATGAAGATTTGGTCAG
>JAUZQT010000040.1 GCA_030950825.1 Mariprofundaceae bacterium
CCAGGCACTTATCGTATTGATGTGACCGATGCCTTCGGCGAGCTGTTCGGTTACGCACTGACCACGGCCAACCAACCGATGACCCCCGTAGTTGCGACAGCGGGTATGATCTACCCCAATCATTTTGGTTATTTTAAAGCACCCAATATTGCGGTGACCAAAACCATGGCATCCAGCACCTTGGATGTAGGCTCAAAAATGGATGTAACATTAACGGTGAGCAATACAGGGGGGGGTGTTGCAAACTTTAAAATTGCAGATGTGATGCCTGCGTCTACTGCACCAACATCCCCTTTTGGTGGGGCTGGTGTTTTTCTGGTTTCTGATCCTGCAGGGCCAATAGATTTTGAATTTTCTCAACTGCTATCCATCAAACTTAATGGAGTGCCTTTAACGCTTGGTGTGGATTATCACGGTGCTGCAGCGGCAAGTATTACCCCGACATGGACTTTGCCAGGAGGTTTACCTGGTAATGCCACACTTGAAATTCATTTTACAGGTGTGCAAACTGGCGGTGCAGGAAACACAGGCTCACCCAACTACAACGGCGCTTCGATTCAATATGGGCCTGCAGCAGCATTAACAAGCGTGGATTACCCCAATTTGGTTACATTCGCAGTGGCGAAAGATTTGACCTTTGAAAAACGTGTTTCGGCGATTAATGCTATCCCCTACACTGGAACTGGTCGGCCAGTGATTCATCCTGGTGATACGGTGACTTTCCAACTGGCGGTTGCTAATACGTTGCGTGGCAGACAAATTGATGCGAGCTCGTTTACGGATACCTTGCCTGTAGATTTGTATGCCAATGGCTTGACGTATGTTTTAGGTACATCCATTTTGACCAACCCATTGGGAGGCTTGCCACCAGCTATTGTGGCTGACCCTCTGATTACACCAGCAGGACTTCCAGGTACAGGTATTGGGCAAATACTGGCTTGGCCGCTTGTGCCATTGGTAGCTCCAGCAGTCTTGGCATCCACCAATGCTTCATTCCCAAGTGAAGTGATCATGCAATTTGATGCTTATGCTTCGCCATTGTACTTGCCAGGAACCTACCTGAACCAGGGGGCAGCGATGGCGGCTCGCACAGGGCGAGCAGCTACGTTGGTGAATGCCTCGCGAGATTTTGATCTGACGTATGATCTTACACTGACTAAAACTGTCAATAAATCCTCGGTTGCACCTGGGGGTAGGGTTGCGTACACAGTCAACATAACAAATAATGGTGTTGGGGCTATTGCAGGGTTGAAATTGGTAGATCAATTGGATAATGGTTTTAAATATGTCACTGGCACAAGTACATTTGATAATGCCCCAACAGCTGACCCTGTAGGCACCTTAACACAGCCTGTTTGGCAATTGCCGATGCTTTCTGGTGTCACAACGTTGGCATTATCGTTTAGTGCTGATACGTATAGTTGGACACCCATTGGTGTGCATACCAATACTGCCACCATTAAAGATGTACGTGATGTCAGTGTGATAACAACGGGGCCAACAGCGCCTGTCGATGTGATCCCTCAGCCGTTTTTGGTTGTTGTGAAAGTGGCAGATGTGACTACAGCGCTTCCTGGTAGTACCATCATTTATACCGTGACAACAAGCAATACAGGGCTCGGTGTGGCAATCAATGTGGAGGCCATTGATGCGTTAAGTGCCTTTGTTGCCTTGGCAACCGACCCTTGGGGCAATGGCACACCGATTCAATTTACAGATGGCGTGAATACATCGGGATTGACCATTGGTGGGATTGCATATTCGAATAATGCTGGTTCGACGTATGTTTATGTGTTAAATACGGCGTTGCCTTTTGATCCGAATGTGACAAACTTTAAAGTTCAAATGAATGGTATTATGAATGCCAATACAGCAGCGAATCCAAGTTTTGAATTGAAATATCAGGTTCAGGTGCAATGATTGCGCCTGTTTGCGAATCAATGGGGTCAGACTCGATTGATTCATTGATTTAAAAAGGAGTGTGAAATGAAAAATAATCGTATAATGATGCTATTTCTGGCGCTGGGGGCGTGGTCGAATATTGTCTATGCTCAGCCCGATGTGAAAATTAATATTGTGGCGGAAAAGGAAATTATCGTTCAAGAAGATGGCAAGGACGTTATCAAGCGTGTCGTGGCAGATGAAACAATCCCTGGTGATGTGCTTATTTATACGTTGAACTATGCCAACAAAGGGGATGATGATGCGCTTGCTGTGAAATTGGTCGATCCCATTCCAAGTGATACGGAATATGTTGCGGGCTCGGCCTTTGGCAAGGGTGCAGCCATCACTTTTTCCATCGATGGTAAGGAATATGAAAAGGCGGATGCTTTGGGCTATATGGTGAACGGTGAAAAAGTGATTGCCTCGCCTGAATTATATACGCACATTCAGTGGCTTGTGAAGAAGATATCGTCGGACGACAGTGGTGTGGCGGGATTTCGTGTGCGTGTGAAATAAACGTTTTTATATTTGACATATTGGGGCAGGCATAACTGACAATTTACATCCACTCGTTCCCACGCTCCAGCGTGGTCATGCATATTGAAATATCAGGCAGAAGGGTCGTCTCAATGCTTATGAATGGGTCATACCAGCATGCATTCCCACCGATGACAGCGGGAACGAGTGAAAATTTCAATGGCAATGACGGTTTTCATGCGATGCATGTTGATTGGCATGTTGATTGCTTGCTTAGGAATGTGCTGGATATTGGTTTGAAAGGTTGAGGGTTTGAAGTGTTGGGACTCGCTTGCTTTTTTCGAGAAAGTGTCTATGGTGTTGGTTCACTGGTGAATATTCATAGTGCTGCTGTTTCATGGCGAAAGCTTGTCGAAGTAGTTTTGTTTGAAAAAGAAGGAATAAAAGGAGAAGTAAATGACATTTTTATCTAATTTTAAAAAAGGAATGCTGCATGTCGCGGCGCTGGCATTGATTGCCAGTGTGGGTATGGCACTGCCGCAATTGGCGAGCGCCAATAGTGCTGCCAATGCAACGATCAAAAATACAGTAATAGTCAACTATGAAGATGCCAATGCTAACGCATTTAGTGCTGAAGATATTGTTCTTGTAACGGTGAACTTGGTTTCTGCGATTGCAACCTTGAGTGCGCCAGCGGATCAATATAGCGCTGTGGGTGCAACAGTGACGTATGTATATACCGTGACTAATAACTCAAATGGTTTGGATGATGTGACGATCAGCACACCAGCTGCGCCAGGTACTCAAACGAATTTGACGGGTACAGTAACGTCGACAAGTGTTACAACTCTCGCATTGGGTGGTACGACATTGTCGGGCGCTCAGACTATCGACATTACTGCTGCACCATTCAACATTACCGTGCCGAATGATGCGTATACAGCTGCAAGTGATAGTAGTATGAATGGTATCGCAGCGGGTAATACGGTTGTGATCGATGGTTATACATTTACTGTTAATACTGTCACGGATACTCTTGGTAACTTGGAAGGCACAATCAATCTAACTGCAACCCAGAATTTCGGTGCTGCATACACAGGCACAGCCGGAACACAGGTGGGTGAACAAGGAACGTTTAACTTACTTGTGAATTTGACTGGCTCGGTGGTTACGGATCCTTTGCAAGCAGCATTATTGGTTGCAACGGTCACGACTTCAACACCAGGTGGCACTAGCCCTACTGATGATACAACAACCTATATTGAGAATCCCAATGTCACCATTGTCAAGCGTGTGCGTAATGTTACAACAGCTGGGTTAACGGGCGCAACGGATCCGTACACATTTGCAACAAAGGTTTATGCT
>JAUZQT010000041.1 GCA_030950825.1 Mariprofundaceae bacterium
GCACGACAGTATTTGTATTCAGGTTAGTGGTAAGGGGGTATGGCTTCTGCTATGTTCCGCGCCCGTCTATGAATACTATTAAAACTAATACAAACACACGATTCGTTTTTGTGACTGGCGGTGTCGTTTCCTCACTGGGTAAAGGTATTGCAGCTGCTTCGCTGGCAGCCTTATTTGAAGCCCGTGGTTTAACGATAACCATGCAAAAGCTCGATCCTTATATCAATGTGGATCCTGGTACGATGAGTCCGTATCAACACGGCGAAGTTTTTGTCACCGATGATGGTGCTGAAACAGACCTTGATCTTGGGCATTATGAGCGTTTTACACATGCCAATATGTCCAAGCGCTCCAATTTCACTACAGGTCGTATCTATGAATCAGTGATTCGCCGTGAACGCCGTGGCGATTATCTGGGTGCGACGGTGCAAGTGATTCCGCATATCACCAATGCGATTAAAGATGCCGTATTGTCTTTGCGCAGTGATCAGGTGGATATTGCCATTGTTGAAGTGGGTGGAACGGTGGGTGATATTGAATCGCAACCCTTTCTTGAAGCGATTCGTCAATTGCGATTTGACTTAGGCACTGAGAACACAGCCTTTATCCATTTGACACTGCTTCCTTATGTAGCTGCAGCAGGTGAAATCAAGAGCAAGCCAACGCAGCATTCGGTTCAAAAGTTGCGCGAAATTGGTATTCAGGCAGACGTACTATTATGCCGCTCTGAACATCCGATTCCGCAATCACAAAAAGATAAAATTTCTTTGTTTTGCAATGTCGCAAAAAAAGCGGTGATTGATGTCCCTGATGTAGATACGATTTATGCAGTGCCGATGTTATTGCGTGAAGGTGGGCTTGGCTCGCTGATTCTTGAGCAATTTAATATTGATAATGTGACTCCCGACTTGTCGGTTTGGGAGAATATCTGTCATGCTGTTCGCAATCCGAAGGCAGAAATTTGCATCGCCATGGTTGGTAAATATGTCGAGTTGCCTGATGCTTATAAATCGGTCAATGAAGCTTTGTGCCACGGTGGGATCAACCAAAATGTTAGTGTGAAAATCATTTATGTGGATGCCGAAATCCTTCAAGAAAATGATTTAAGTGTATTTGAAAAAATATCAGGAATTCTAGTTCCTGGCGGTTTTGGCGAACGTGGAACCGAGGGTAAAATATTAGCAATTCAGTATGCGCGTGAAAATAACATACCATTTTTGGGTATTTGTTTGGGTATGCAGTTGGCAGTGATTGAATTTGCACGACATGTAGCAGGCCTTGAAGCTGCCAGTAGCAGTGAATTTAATGAGCGTGCAAAACATGCGGTTATTGCATTGATGACCGAGTGGGATCAAGAAGGTGGCCGAGTACAGCGTTCTGGTGATAGTGATCTGGGGGGAACCATGCGTTTGGGTGGCTATCCATGTAAGGTATTGCCAGATAGCCATGCTGGAGGTGCCTATGGTGAGGGAGAGGTTCGTGAGCGGCATCGCCACCGTTATGAATTCAATAATACCTATCGAGATCAGCTGGAAGCTGCTGGTTTGGTGGTCTCTGGAACATTGCCTGATAACTCACTGGTGGAGATGGTGGAAGTTAAGGATCATCCATGGTTCGTGGCCTGTCAATTTCATCCTGAATTTTTATCAAGACCATATGCACCACACCCTTTATTTAAAGGCTTTGTGGGCGCGGCAAAAAAGCGAAGTGAGATGGTATGATGATGGCTGTTCACCAACATCATATTAATATCGCAGACTTTGCCATGGGTAATGATTTGCCTTTTGTATTGTTTGCTGGTCCTTGCGTGATTGAAGGGGAAGATTTTAGTTTAAAGGTTGCTGAGCAAATCCGTGATATAGCGAACCGTGTTGGTGTGCCATTGGTGTTTAAATCCAGCTTTGATAAAGCCAATCGAACAAGTGTCAATGCTTTTCGCGGCCCTGGTTTGGATGAAGGCTTGCGCATCTTGCAGCGGGTAAAAGATGAAGTGGGCGTGCCTGTTATCACCGATGTACATACCCCAGAACAAGCTGTACCAGTCGCCGAGGTTGCGGATATTTTGCAAACGCCTGCTTTTTTATGTCGGCAGACAGATTTTATCACAGAAGTAGCGAAAGCAGGGAAGCCTGTGAATGTGAAAAAGGGGCAGTTTTTAGCGCCATGGGATATGCCTCATGTCTTGGAAAAAGCCAAGTCAACGGGTAACCTTGATATTATGTTGTGTGATCGGGGTACAAGCTTTGGTTATAATAATCTTGTTTCAGATTTTCGCTCTTTAATTGTGATGGCTGAAACAGGTGCACCCGTGGTATATGATGCGACGCATTCAGTACAACAACCAGGTGGTTTGGGTGGTGCAACAGGTGGTAATCGTGAGTATGTTCCCAGCTTATCACGGGCTGCGGTTGCTGTGGGTGTCGCAGCATTGTTTATGGAAGTGCATCCTGATCCAGATCAGGCAAAATCAGATGGCCCGAACTCATTGGCTTTGGCAGATTTGGAAGCACTTTTAACGACCTTGAAAAGTATTGATAGCCTGATAAAATCATAAGAATGAACCACGAAGTGTAGAAGATATAATATATTAGGTATTTTGTGGTGAAACTATTTTTAAATAATAATGAAGAAATGTTGGCAATGCAGCTAGCGCAGATGAAACTTTTTCAGCCCATGATATATAATATTGATCATAGGTTGAAAAGGCTTCATCTGCTTATGTGCTAACTAGGAGAAAGAAGTGAGTGAAATTGTAAGAGTACATGGGCGTGAAATTTTTGATTCGCGTGGTAACCCAACCATCGAAGTAGATGTGCGTCTGGAATCTGGCGCGGTTGGCCGTGCCGCAGTACCAAGTGGGGCATCAACAGGTCAGCGTGAAGCGGTTGAATTGCGTGATGGTGGGCAACGTTTGGGTGGTAAGGGTGTGCGCAAGGCAGTTGCACATGTGAACCGTGAAATTAGCACATCAGTTATTGGACGTGATGCCTCAGATCAACGTGGTTTGGATCATGCTTTGATTGCGCTGGATGGTACGCCGAATAAAAGACGTTTGGGTGCGAACGCAATTTTGGGTGTGTCACTGGCCGTTTCCAAAGCACAAGCCGTGGAAGATGAAGTGTCTTTGTTTCAGCATATTGGTGGTGAAGATGCGGTACTGATGCCTGTACCATGCATGAATGTGATCAATGGTGGCTCACATGCCGATAATAGCATTGATTTTCAGGAATATATGATTGTACCTGCTGGTGCTTCAAGCTTTTCTGAAGCCTTGGATATGGGAGCTGAAGTTTTTCATGCATTGAAATCAGTGTTGAAAAATGCTGGGCATATTACGGCAGTGGGTGATGAAGGCGGCTTTGCACCAAATCTAGGCTCCAATGAAGAAGGCATCACAGTTATTCTTGAGGCAATTGATAAAGTTGGCTTAAAAGCGGGATCAGATATTGTTTTAGCAACCGATATGGCTGCATCTGAATTTTATAAAGATGGTTTGTATGTATTGGATGGTGAAGGTGGACGCAAGCTGGATTCAGAAGGCTTGATTGATTTGATTGAATCCTTTTGTGCACAATATCCAATGGTATCGGTTGAAGATGGTTTGGATGAAAATGACTGGGATGGCTGGAAGTTATTAACGGATCGTTTGGGTGCCAAGGTTCAATTGGTTGGCGATGATTTATTTGTGACCAACCCAGAAATCTTAAAAGAAGGCATCGATAAAAATATTGCCAATGCATTGCTTGTTAAAGTGAACCAAATTGGCACATTGAGTGAAACCATTGCTGCTGTAACCATGGCACATGATGCTGGTTATCGTTGTATGATGTCGCATCGCTCTGGTGAAACAGAAGACACCACGATTGCTGATTTGGCTGTGGCATTATCGTGTGGCCAGATTAAAACAGGCTCAGCTTCACGCTCTGATCGCATGGCAAAATACAATCAGTTGCTTCGTATTGAAGAAGAGCTGGGTTCGCGTGCGCAATATGCAGGTTTGGCGGCTTTTTCTAGGGCATAACACGCTTCAAAATGCGTTGGAAAGACATGATAAAGAGCTGGCTCCTGTGGGGGCTGGCTCTGATTGTTTTGGCTTGGATGATGTATGATTTATTATTCTCAGATCATGGTTATTTGGTGTATCGTGCGGAACAGCAGCAATTACAAGATTTGCAACTGCAATTAAAGCAATTAAAACAACAGCGCGAAAATATAGCGCAGAATATTTTATATTTACGCAATGACCCTAAGGCACTGGAATATTTGGTGCATCGAGATTTGGGTTATCTCTACCCAGATGAATTTATGATCATTATGCCTGATAAAAAAGCAGGCAAAGGAGCACGAAGCAATGACTGATAAGGGGATGAGTGAAGAGGGGATGAGTGAAGAGGCGACGACTGAAGTCGTAACACGGTTTGCCCCCAGTCCAACGGGTTTAATGCATTTGGGTAATGTTCGCACGGCCTTATTGAACTGGCTGTATGCCCGTAAATTGGGTGGTCGCTTTTTACTGCGTTTTGAAGATACCGATGCCTCACGTTCAGAAGCTGAGTTTGTGGAAGCCTTAAAACAAGACTTGTTATGGCTCGGCCTAGATTGGGATGGGGATGCCTTGTTTCAATCCAAACATGCAGGCCAACATCGAGAAGCACTGGATGCCTTGGCTGAGAAGGGCTTGGCATACCGCTGTTTTTGCACTGAAACACAATTAAATTTGGATCGTAAACTGGCAACCTCAAGAGGTCTTCCACCACGTTATTCGGGAAAATGCAGAAGGCTTTCCAATGAAGAATCGTTGCAGCGATCAGAATCTGAAAGCTTTGTTTGGCGCTTGGCGATACACAACGTAAACGGTGAAGTACGTGTGTCTGATGCCTTGCGTGGCAATGTGGTATTTGCTCGTCGTGATTTGGATGACCCAGTGGTGGTGCGCTCGGATGGTACCTTTACTTTTTTACTTCCCAATGCCATTGACGATGCCGTGGATGGGATTACACATGCCTTGCGTGGCGATGATCATTTGACCAATTCAGCTTATCAGGTGTGGTTGCTTGAAGCATTGGGTTTAAGTGTTCCAACGTATGTTCATCATGGTTTATTACTGGGGGAGGATGGCGCGAAATTATCCAAGCGTACGGGCAGTCATTCGGTGGCAGAGCTACGTGAAGATGGCTTGATTCCACAGGCTTTGGTGCAAGCCATGACCCGTCTTGGTCATCCGAATATTGCCGATGATGCATTGAGTACCGCTGATTTATTGCAGGCCTTTGATGCCGAGCATATTTTGCGCTCATCGGTCAAATGGTCCAATGATGAAATGTGGCGTTGGCATACACGTTTATTGCATCATTTGGATGCGGATGCTTTGTTGCCTTTGATAAAAACATCGGTTCCTGCTGCCAACCTTGATTTTGCCAAGTTAATTGCTGGTAACTTGGAACGTGCTGACGATGCCTTGCAGTACACCCGTTTGGTGGATGCGGAAGTCGCATTGAATGAAGAAGCGCAGGCTGTGGTGGATGCTGCGGCTGAAGGTTTTTATACCACAGCATTGCAGCTTTGGCAAGGTTCGACTGATACAGGGTGGAAGCCTTGGATGAATGCTGTTAAAGAGGCGACAGGATGCAAAGGAAAAAATCTATTTATGCCATTGCGTGTGGCATTGACTGGTGTTGTGCATGGCCCTGAAATGTCTGCTGTAGTGGATTTTCTAGGTAAAGAAGGTGTGTCTGCGCGTTTGCAGGATTTGTTAGATTCATGAGTTTGCAGCTTTATAATTCATTAGAAGGCAAAAAACAGGAATTTATACCGCTTGAAGAAGGGAAAGTGGGCATGTATGTCTGCGGTGTGACCGTTTATGATTACTGTCATGTCGGTCATGCGCGGGTCATGATTGTGTTTGATGTGATGTATCGTTGGTTGAAACAATCGGGTTATGATGTGAATTATATTCGCAACTTTACCGATGTGGACGATAAAATTATCGCACGGGCAGCCGAGCGGAATATTGATATTCAAGTATTAACCAATGAAATGATTGCTGAATTTCACAAGGATATGGATGCCTTGGGCTGCTTGCGCCCAAGCCTTGAGCCCCGCGCCACCACCCACATGCCTGCCATGATTACCATGATTGAATCGTTGATCAAGCATGGAAATGCCTATGTGTCCGATTCGGGCGATGTGCTCTATGCGGTGCGATCATTTGAAGGCTATGGAAAACTTTCTGGTAAAAACATTGATGATCTGGAATCTGGTAGTCGTGTGGATGTGGATGAATCCAAACGCGACACTTTGGATTTTGTATTATGGAAAAAAGCCAAAGCTGGGGAGCCATCTTGGGATTCTCCGTGGGGGGAAGGTCGCCCTGGTTGGCATATTGAGTGTTCTGCCATGAGTTGCGAACATTTGGGTCATACCTTTGATATTCATGGTGGTGGTATGGATTTGAAATTTCCACATCACGAAAATGAAATTGCACAGGCTTGCGCATCCAATGATGGTCAATTTGCGCGTTACTGGTTGCACAATGGCTTTGTGAATATCAATGCGGAAAAGATGTCCAAATCATTGGGTAATTTTTTCAGCATTCGTGAAGTGCTGAAAAAATACCACCCAGAAGTATTGCGTATGTTTATCCTAGGTACGCATTATCGCTCGCCATTGGATTTCTCAGATAGCGCACTGGATGTTGCCAAAGCAGGGCTTGATCGTTTATATGAAACCAAACGCCGTTTGAAAAAGATAGGGATTAATGAATTGATTCCAGCGTTTATTACAAATGATGTGTTTGAAAAAGCTATGAATGATGATTTTAATACGCCAGAAGCATTAGCGAAGGTGTTTAGCCTTAACAAAGAAATAAACAAACGCATGGATGCAGGGTTGGATGTTTTTGATGATGATTTGCTTATAAAGTTTTCTACGATGCTTGGCTTATTGGCTATAGTGAAAGTTGATGCGGATGGGTGGTTTCAAGGTGTTGATAGTGATCTAGTCAGCGCGATTGAGAATTTAATTGTTGAACGGGCTGTTGCAAAGAAGTCGCGTGACTTTGCACGCGCAGATGCCATTCGTGATGCGCTTGCTGTACAGGGTATTGTGCTTGAAGATAGCGCAACAGGAACAACTTGGAAAAGGGGTTAATATGTCGGATGTAAAGCAAAAAAGTTCCAATGTAGTCTGGCATGACACACAGGTAACAACCGCCATGCGAGAAACACTCAATGGGCATCGTGGTGCAGTATTGTGGTTTACAGGTCTTTCTGGCGCAGGAAAATCAACCTTGGCCAATGCTGTGGAAGAGCGTTTGCATCAGATGAAGGCGCGCACCTTTGTGATCGATGGCGATAATGTGCGTCATGGCTTGTGTGCGGATCTTAGTTTCTCTGATGATGATCGTGTTGAAAATATTCGCCGCGTTGGTGAGGTGGCTGGTTTGTTTGTGCAGGCAGGCGTGTTGACATTAACGGCATTTATTTCACCTTTTCGTGCGGATCGTGAAAAAGTGCGCGCTATTGTGGGTGAAAATTTTATCGAAGTACATTGCAACACAGCACTAGAGATATGTGAATCACGTGATGTGAAGGGTCTGTATAGAAAAGCGCGAGCAGGCGAGATTGCCGATTTTACGGGTATTTCTTCGCCCTATGAAGCACCTGAAAATCCAGAGATATGCGTGGATACAGGCAGTGATAATTTAAGTGCATGTGTGGATCAGGTGATTGCTTATTTGCAGGCTCATGGTGTGATAACAAAGTAAATATGAGTCAGCCTGTTGCCTATAAACCATCACGCGAAACCTTGCGCGCTCATCGTCAAATATTTTGGGATGCCTGGCAAAAGGCACAAGCCGATTTGCCGCTCAATGCCTTGCAGGTTCGTATTGCAAGGGTGATTCAAATGCACCCCGAGTACCACAGCTTCTTTGATGATATGGAAGATTTTCTGGAACGTGATTTTCAGATGGATGACGGTATGAACCCCTATTTGCATCTATCATTGCATTTGGCATTGGAAGAGCAAGCAGCTACCAAACAGCCGCCTGAAATGGCACGGGCTCTTGAGTATATGGTGATTGTGAAGAAAATGGATCGGCATGATGCTTTGCATCATATTCTCGAAATCCTTGCAGAAGTAGTGCATCAATCGCAATGTGTTGGGCAAGAGCCTGATGTTTTGGCTTATGCGTCGCGGCTTAAGGAGATGATTCAATCATGATTCGAAATATTATTGTGACACTGGTATTCTTTTTTGGTCCAGCTTTATTGATGCTGGTACTACGGAATATTTTTTTATATTGGAAGACACGCCATTTCGATTCAAAGCAACAAGGCGAAGATATTATTGATATTACGCCTGTTAGCCCTACTGCGCCATCGCATTTTTTTATTGTTACGGCACTCCTTGTTGGCTTGATTTCTGCTTATTTGGTTTACGGGCAATTAACGAGTCAGGGTGAAAAAGTCGATATGAAATATATACCAGCGCATATCAATGCGCAGGGTGATCTGGTTCCAGAGCAATATATTCCGCGCCCTTAGAAACGGAAATTAAATAACATGCGCATTTAAAGCGTAGAATTTTTATTCCTGCTATGCTTTCAAAACAACCATTGATCAAGCCTGTCACAGGGATAATTTTTTTGCCAAATTTTCAATAATATTCGGCCACTGTTTGAAAACCATATAAAAGCCTTCATGTTCAATTTCATGCAATTCAACGTTTTGTAGCTTGG